>NZ_VZZR01000034.1:0-217084 GCF_009650555.1 Pseudomonas sp. EMN2 | reverse complement strand
GACCTGCCGATCAGTGTTGGTTTCGGCATTCGCACGCCGGAGCAGGCTGCGGCCATCGCCCGCCTGGCCGATGGCGTGGTGGTGGGGTCGGCGCTGGTCGACAAGATCGCCCAGGCCAAGGATGCCGACCAGGCGGTGAATGACGTGCTGAGCCTGTGCTCGGCGCTGGCTGAAGGGGTGCGCGCGGCACGCGCCTGATTCGCGGTGTAGATGCATTTGTGGGAGCGGGCTTGCCCCGCGATGACGATGGTGGACTCACCGCCGCAATCGCGGGGCAAGCCCGCTCCCACCCAATTACTGTCAGTCGTTGAAAATGGAAAGGTCCAACGGCCTGATCGCCCCCATCCAGATCGCATGATCGCGGTGATCCGCCAGCTCATCCCCGGTTTCCGGGTGCAGGAACACCACCAGCCCCTTGCGATACAGCGCCAGCCACGGCAGCACCACCCCCACCATTTCCGGCCCAAAGGCCAGCTGGCAGCTCCAGTCCGGATGCGGCCCGACCGGCTTCTGGTGCATGCGCCCCATGGTCACGCCAAACAACCGCGTCGCCTCTTCGCACAGCTCACGGGCCTGCTCCATGGTCGATGCGTCGTAGTACACGTGGGCGTGATAACCCTTGATCCTTTGCACGATGGCTCCTGATTGCACTGAAAGCATGCGTCGAAGTCTACGCCATCCCTGTGGGAGCGGCTTCAGCCGCGAAGCAGGCAACGCGGTAGATGGCACCGGCTGCGCCGGTGTTCGCGGCTGAAGCCGCTCCTACAAATTGCGCGACAGGTCAGGCTAACCACGCTCCTGCTCCAGCCAATCCACAAACCTCTCGATCAACGCCCCACGCCGCTTGCGCGGCGGCAGCACCACGTAATACCCCCGCTTCGAACACAAACTCCCTTCCAACGGCCGGCACAACAGCCCTTGCTCCACCAGCCCATCAACCAGGTGCGCCCACCCAATCGCCACCCCCTGCCCGGCAATCGCCGCCTGAATCAACAGGGTGTAATTGTCGAACCGCAACTGCCCGGCCGGTGGCGGGCTGTCCACGCCAAACCCACGAAACACCCCCGCCCAATCAAACCAGCGACTGGCCTGCTCACCCCGCAAATGGAGCAGGGGCAATCGTTGCAAAGCCACGGCTGACAAGGGCTTGCCATGAATCAGCCGAGGGCTGCACACCGGGAAAACTTCCTCATCGAACAGCCAGCGGCTCTCGCCCTGATGAAAGCGCCCGTCGCCGAACAGCACCGCCACATCGATGTCCGGGCGCAGCATCCCCTGGCTGCGCTCGCCGGTCACCAGGCTCACGTCCACCTGTGGATAAGCCTCATGAAAACGCTGCAAGCGCGGCATCAGCCAGAACGCCGCAAAGGCGAAGTCGGTAGCCACCTGCAGCACCTCGCGCTGGCCGCGCCCGCTGGCTTGGGCAACGCCATCGTCCATCGCCTGCAAGCCCTGGTGCACCTGCTCGAACAACAGCAAACCTGCCTCGGTCAGCTCGATGCCCCGGTAGATCCGGTCGAACAAGCGCGTGCCCAGCTGCGCCTCCAGGCGCTTCATCTGCTGGCTTACCGCCGGCTGGGTAGTGCCCAGTTCCACGGCGGCAGCGGTGAAGCTGCGCAGGCGGGCGGCGGCCTCGAACACGCGCAGGGTGTCGAGAGGCAGATCGGCAAGGTGCTCAAACATAAGCTAGGCTAATCCCAGTCATTGCCCGGCATGGGCTTTACCCCTGTTATCCACAGCCGCATGCTGGATTGCAAGTGGTACCCATAACCCTCGACGATGGAAGGCCCCCATGAAGCGACCCAACATCCTGTTCATCATGGCCGATCAGATGGCCGCACCCTTGCTGCCGATCTACAACCCGTCGCCGATCAAGATGCCCCACCTGGCCCGCCTCGCCGAGCAGGCCGTGGTGTTCGACAGTGCCTACTGCAACAGCCCGCTGTGTGCGCCGTCGCGCTTCACCCTGGTCAGCGGCCAGTTGCCCAGCCGCATCGGCGCCTACGACAACGCCGCCGACTTCCCCGCCGACATACCCACCTACGCCCACTACCTGCGCCGCCTCGGCTACCGCACCGCGCTGTCGGGCAAGATGCACTTCTGTGGCCCGGACCAGTTGCACGGCTATGAACAGCGGCTGACCAGCGACATCTACCCGGCCGACTACGGCTGGGCGGTGAACTGGGACGCCCCCGACCAGCGCCCGAGCTGGTACCACAACATGTCTTCGGTGCTGCAAGCCGGGCCCTGCGTGCGCACCAACCAGCTGGATTTCGACGAAGAAGTGGTGTTCAAGGCGCGCCAGTACCTCTACGACCATGTGCGCGAGGATGACGGCCGGCCGTTCTGCCTGACCGTCTCCATGACCCACCCCCACGACCCGTACACCATCCCCAGGCACTACTGGGATCTGTACAAGGATGTGGATATCCCACTGCCGCAGGACGAAATTGCCCAGGCCGAGCAGGACCCGCACTCGCAACGCCTGCTCAAGGTCTACGACCTGTGGAACAAGCCGCTGCCCGTGGACAAGGTCCGCGACGCCCGCCGCGCCTACTTCGGCGCCTGCAGCTACATCGACGACAACATCGGCAAGCTGCTGCAGACCCTCGAGGACTGTGGCCTGGCCGACGACACCCTGATCGTGTTTTCGGGCGACCACGGCGACATGCTTGGCGAGCGTGGGCTCTGGTACAAGATGCACTGGTTCGAGATGTCGGCGCGGGTGCCGCTGCTGATCCATGCCCCCAGGCAGTTCGCCGCCCGCCGCGTCAGCGCCAGCGTATCCACCTGCGACCTGCTGCCAACCCTGGTGGAACTGGCCGGCGGCGCTGTGGATAACCAGTTGCACCTGGACGGCCGCTCGCTGCTCGGCCATCTGCAAGGGCAGGGCGGGCATGACGAGGTGATCGGCGAATACATGGCCGAAGGCACGGTCGGCCCGCTGATGATGATCCGCCGTGGCGCCTACAAGTTCGTGTACAGCGAAGACGACCCATGGCTACTCTACGACCTGAGCCGCGACCCGCACGAGCGGGAGAACCTCACCGGCAGCCCGGACCACCAGGCGCTGCTGCAGGCATTTGTCGATGAAGCCAGGCAACGCTGGGACATCCCCGCGCTGCGCCAGCAGGTGGTGGCCAGCCAGCGCCGCCGCCGCCTGGTGGCCGAGGCGCTGGCCATCGGCACGCTGAAAAGCTGGGACCACCAACCGCTGGTGGACGCCAGCCAACAGTACATGCGCAACCACATCGATCTCGACGACCTCGAGCGCAAGGCACGTTACCCACAGCCCGCACCCCTGGATTGAGAAGAGAGGCCGCCATGCAGAAGTTCTCCACCGCCGTGCTCGCCCTGGCCCTGAGCCTGGGCACGGCCCACGCCGCCGACAGCGACGCGCAATGCAGCACCGTGAAGCTGGCCGACCCCGGCTGGAGCGATATCGCCAGCACCAACGCCCTGGCCCGGCTGCTGCTGGAAAGCCTGGGTTACCAGGTGAAGATCGACAGCCTGGCCGTGCCGATCATCTACGGCGGCCTCAAGGATGGCCGGGTGGATGCCTTCCTCGGCAACTGGATGCCGGCGCAGCAGGGCTTTCACGACAAGTTCATCGCCAATGGCGATGTGCAGCAACTGGCGAAGAACCTGGAAGGCACCGAATTCACCCTGGCGGTGCCCGACTACGTATGGAACGCGGGCGTGAAGGACTTCGCCGACCTGCAACAGCATGCCGAGCAGTTCGACAAGAAGCTCTACGGTATTGGATCGGGCGCGCCGGCGAACCTGTCGCTGAAAGAGATCATCGACAAGAACGAGTTCGACCTGGGGCAGTGGAAACTGGTCGAATCCAGCGAGCAGGCAATGCTGGCGCAGGTCGACCGGGCGGTGAAGAAGCAGCAGTTCATCACCTTCCTGGGCTGGACCCCGCACCCGATGAACGTGAAGCTGAAAATGCATTACCTCACGGGTGGGGAGAAATGGTTCGGCAGCAAGGGCGATGTTTACACCCTGACCCGCAAGGGTTATCCACAAGCCTGCCCGAATGCGGCGAAGCTGCTGGGCAACCTGAAGTTCTCGCTGGAGATGGAGAACAGCATCATGGCTGAGGTTGTGGATAAGAAAGTGAGCTTCGATGAAGCGGCCAAGGCTTGGGTGAAGACCCATCCAGAGCTGTTGGATGCCTGGCTCGCAGGAGTGACTACCAAAGCGGGCGCCGATGCCCGTAAAGCCTTAGAGGCGAAACTGTAACGTGGGAGCGGCGGTTCGCCGCTGCGACTTGCCCCGCGATGGCATCAGTGAACCCACCATCGCATCGCGGGGCAAGCCCGCTCCCACGCTTACCGAGGACCTTGGATAACCATGCCCAGCCTTACCCACCTGCTGCCCTTCCTCACCTGGCTGCCCCGCCAATCTGGCCGCAGCCTGCGCCAGGACCTGCTGGTGGGCCTGAGCGGCGCCATCCTCGCCCTGCCGCAATCCATCGCCTACGCCCTGATCGCCGGCCTGCCCGCCGAATACGGCCTGTATGCGGCCATCGTCCCGGTACTGATCGCCTGCCTGTGGGGCTCGTCCTGGCACCTGATCTGCGGCCCCACCGCCGCCATTTCCATCGTTCTCTATGCCAGCATCAGCCCGCTGGCCGTGGCCGGCAGCGCCGACTATGTGACCCTGGTACTGCTGCTGACCTTCCTCGGCGGCCTCTTCCAGTTGCTGCTGGGGCTTTTGCGCTTCGGTGCGCTGGTCAATTTCGTCTCTCACTCGGTGGTACTGGGCTTCACCCTCGGCGCCGCCATCGTCATCGCCCTTGGCCAACTGCCGAACCTGCTGGGGATGGACCTGCCGAGCCAGGCCACCGCGTTTAAGACCGTGCAGGACCTGGCCGGGCACATGGGCGAAGTGGATGTGCCCTCGCTGGCGCTGGGCCTGGCCACGCTGGTGATTGGCATTGCCCTGAAACTGTGGCGCCCGCGCTGGCCAAGCCTGTTGATAAGCCTGCTGCTGGTCAGCCTGGTGGCCTGGCTGCTGCCAGGCTACTTCGCCCACGTACCCAGGGTAGCTGCGTTCACCGGGCAGCTCCCGCCCTTCAGCCCGCTGCCTCTGCTGGATGTGGAACTGATGCTGCGCCTGCTGCCCAGCGCCGTGGCGGTGGGCATGCTGGGGCTGGTCACCAGCCTGTCGATTGCCCGCTCGTTGTCGGCACGTTCGGAGCAACTGATCGACCCAGACCAGGAAATCCGTGCACAAGGCCTGTCGAACATCGCAGGCGCGTTTTTCTCCGGTTACCTGTCCGCCGGTTCCTTCACTCGCTCGGGCCTCAGTTACGACGCAGGTGCGCGTTCGCCGCTGGCCGGGGTGTTTTCGGCGTTGTGGGTGGCGCTGTTCGCCGTGACCGGCGCCGGGCTGATCGCCCATCTGCCTATCCCGGCGATGGCGGGGAGCATCCTGCTGATCTGCTGGGGGCTGGTGGACCATCGCGGCATTCGCGCGCTGTTCCGGGTCAGCCGCTCGGAGTTCCTGGTGATGGCGCTGACGGCGGCTGCGACGCTGCTGCTGGAGCTGCAGACGGCGATCTATGCCGGGGTGCTGGCGTCGTTGTTCTTCTACCTCAAGCGCACGTCGCGGCCGCGAGTGCAGCAGAGCCGGGAAGGGGAGGCGGACATCCTGCGGGTGGGCGGGTCGATCTTCTTCGGCGCGGCGCACTACCTGCAGGTGCGCCTGCAGCGCTGCCAGGGGCCGCATGTGGTGATCGATGCGCGGCAGGTCAACTTCATCGATTATTCGGGTGTGGATATGTTGCACCGCGAGGCGCGGCGGTTGATGCGCAATGGCGGGAGCCTGACGTTGCAGCGGGCGAGGCCGCAGGTGATTGATGAGCTACAGAAGCTGGAAGGGGCTCAGGATTGTCCGATCAGGTTCGAAGAGTAATCGCGGGGCAAGTCGCAGCGGCGAACCGCCGCTCCCACGCCAGGATACGGTAATGGCGTGGGAGCGGCGGTTCGCCGCTGCGACTTGCCCCGCGATTGGGTAGCAGGCTCAGCCGCGAGCCAACTGCCTGCGCAGCTCATCCAGCACCGGCCCGGTCTCAGGCCGAACCCCTCGCCAGATAAAGAACGCCTCGGCCGCCTGCTCCGCCAGCATCCCCAACCCATCCAGCACCTTCGCCGCACCCAGCTTGCTCGCCCACTGGCAGAACGGCGTCGGCTCCTTGCCATACATCATGTCGTAGCAAACGGTACGCCCCGCCTCGACCAGGCTCTCGGCAATCGGCGGCAGCTCGCCAGCCAGGCTCGCCGAAGTGGCGTTGATGATCACGTCCACCGGCTCCTGCAACCAGGCAAAACCGCTGGCCACCACCGGCCCCAGCTCATCGAACTCACGGGCCAGTTGCTCGGCCTTCTCCACCGTGCGGTTGGCGATCACCAGCGACTGCGGCTTGTGCGCCAGGATCGGCTCCAGCACACCCCGAACAGCACCGCCGGCGCCAAGGATAAGGATGCGCTTGCCGGCCAGCTCGACCCCGGCGTTGACGGTGAGGTCACGCACCAGCCCGGCGCCGTCGGTGTTGTCGCCTTGCAAGGTACCGTCAGCCAGCTTGCTCAGCGTGTTCACCGCGCCGGCACGCTTGGCGCGTGGGGTGAGGCTGTCGCACAGGCGGTAGGCCTCTTCCTTGAACGGCACGGTGACGTTGGCGCCGCTGCCTTGCTTGAAGAAGCCACGGGCGCAGTCACTGAACTCGTCCAGCGGCGCCAGCAGGGTGGCGTACTCCAGGTCCTCGCCGGTCTGGTCGGCGAACAGGCGGTGGATCAACGGCGACTTGCTGTGGCCGATGGGGTTACCGAAAACGACGTACTGGTCCATGGCTGATCCTTGGTTGTCCACAGGCTTACTGGGCGAGCCAGTCGCGGTCTTGCAGGAAGTACTCGGTCAGGCGCGCTTCTTCGCTGCCCGGCTGCGCTTTCCAGTCGTAGCCCCAGCGCACTTGCGGCGGCAGCGACATCAGGATCGACTCGGTACGGCCACCGGACTGCAGGCCGAACAGGGTGCCACGGTCGTAGACCAGGTTGAACTCGACGTAGCGGCCACGGCGGTATTCCTGGAATTCGCGCTGGGCGGGGGTGTACGGCGTGTCCTTGCGGCGCTGGACGATCGGCAGGTAAGCCTCGACATAGGCGTCGCCGATGGCGCGGATGAAGGCGAAGCAGGTGTCGAAGTCCCACTCGTTCAGGTCATCGAAGAACAGCCCGCCAATGCCGCGCGGCTCGCCACGGTGCTTGAGGTGGAAGTAGCGGTCGCACCAGGCCTTGTAGCGCGGGTACACGTCGGCGCCGAACGGCGCGCAGGCCTGCTCGGCCACGCGGTGCCAGTGCACGCAGTCTTCTTCATTGCCGTAGTACGGGGTCAGGTCGAAGCCGCCGCCGAACCACCACACGGCCTCTTCGCCTTCTTTTTCGGCGATGAAGAAGCGCACGTTGGCGTGGGAAGTCGGCACATGCGGGTTGTGCGGGTGGATCACCAGCGACACGCCCAGCGCCTCGAAACCACGGCCCGCCAGCTCCGGGCGGTGGGCACTGGCCGACGGCGGCAGGCCGCTGCCGAACACGTGGGAGAAGTTGACGCCGCCTTTCTCGATCACCTTGCCGTCGCCGATCACCCGCGTGCGACCGCCGCCGCCGGCATCGCGCACCCAGGCATCCTCGACGAAGCGGGCGCCGCCGTCTTCGTTCTCGAGGGCAGTGCAGATGCGGTCTTGCAGGTCGAGCAGGTAGGCTTTCACGGCCTCGGTGCGGCTGGTCATCGGGTCACCTGGAAGGAGCGGGGAAAATTCGCCGCGTAGCATACCACCGGCAAACCCCGCGCCGCAGTTGACGGCGATCAAGCAAAGGCGTCCGATAGAAGGCCTTTGCGACCGAACGACAGGAGTGTGTGATGGCCAAGCGTATCCAGTTCAGCCAGCATGGCGGTCCGGAAGTGTTGCAGCTGGTGGAGTTCGACCCGGCCCCGCCCGGCCCGCAGCAGGTGCGCGTGCGCAACCATGCGATCGGCCTGAACTTCATCGACACCTATTTCCGTGGCGGGCTGTATGCGCCGCCGTCGCTGCCTTCCGGGCTGGGTACCGAAGCGGCAGGTGTGGTCGATGCGGTGGGCGAGGGCGTCAGCCGGATCAAGGTCGGTGACCGCGTGGCCTATGCCGGCGGCCCGCTGGGGGCCTACAGCGAGGTGCACACGCTGCCGGAGGCCAACCTGGTCAAACTGCCGGAGGCGATCAGCTTCGAGCAGGCGGCGGCGGTGATGCTCAAGGGGCTGACCACGCAGTACCTGCTCAAGCAGACCTATGCCGTGCAGCCGGGTGATTTCGTGCTGTTCCATGCTGCTGCCGGTGGTGTGGGTTCGCTGGCTTGCCAGTGGGCCAAAGCACTGGGCGCCAAGCTGATCGGTACGGTCAGCTCCGCCGAGAAGGCCGAACGGGCGAAGGCGCTCGGGGCCTGGGCGACCATCGACTACAGCCGTGAAGACGTGGCCCAGCGGGTGCTGGAACTGACCGACGGTCAGAAATGCCCGGTGGTGTATGACGGCGTGGGGGCCGATACCTGGCTGACTTCGCTGGACTGCCTGAAGCCGCGTGGGCTGATGGTGAGCTTCGGCAATGCCTCTGGCGCGGTGACCGGGGTGAACCTGGGGATCTTGTCGCAGAAGGGTTCGCTGTATGTCACCCGGCCGACGCTGGCGAGCTATGCCAACAACGCCGAGAACACCCAGGCCATGGCTGATGACCTGTTCGCGATGATTGCCAGCGGCAAGCTGGTGGTGGATATCCAGCAGCGGTATCCGTTGAGTGAGGCGGCCAAGGCGCAGAGCGAGTTGTCGGCGCGGCGGACTGTCGGGTCGACTGTTCTGCTGCCTTGAAGGCCCTATCGCGGGGTAGTTCGCCGTTGCGGCCTGCCCCGCGAATACTGGATTCACAGATACTTTCATCAAGCCACAGCTCATGCAAAACAATCGTACCGGCACGCATCTGTTCCGCTGACGAGCGCAATCGCTTCGCATTGCTATGTGAACTCAACAGATATTGAGTTTCTTGCATTTAATCTTTTCTCCCTGACAGTGCGCCCCCTGTGGGAGCGGGTTTACCCGCGAAGCAGGCGCTGCGGTGTATGGCACCGGCTTCGCCGGTGTTCGCGGGTGAACCCGCTCCCACAGGTAATGCGTGGCCCATGTGGGAGCGGGCTTGCCCCGCGATTGCGTCAGCTCAGCCGGTGGAATTCTTGGCCGGTGGCGCCGACTCGATGCCCTCAAGCATCGCCTCCACCAACCCCTCCGCCATTTCCAGCGAATGCAGGCTGGACCAGAACATCCCCCGCCCCTCGTCCCGCAGGTGGTCGAGCGCCTTGATGCCGGTGTCGTAGGCGCAGCGCAGGTAGAGCGCTACATGCACCAGGGCGTCGTGTGCTTGGACATCAGGGTTCACGGAAAAGAGGGGCGGATGGCCTGCATCGCAGCGGCCGAAGGGATGGGTGGAGGTGTTGGGGAGGGGTGGATCGGGGACAATCTTCTTAGTCATGGCAACCTCTAACAGAGTAGGGCTGACACCTCGTCCGTTACCACACGAATGGGTGGCAGCTGTACACGGGGTGGTAAACCGGGGAGGTACCAGACCCGGCAGGCTCGAGAGCCTCCCGTGCACAGCCGCCATAGACGACTCTGATACCTTCCTGTTACCGGGTTACCACACCCGATCGCCAAGTTATTCGGCGACGGTCTGGAGCCTAGAAGTAGGAGTTCCCTGTGAGAAGGTGATGGCAGCGGACGCGGATCGTAGGATATTTCTCTATTCGCAAGCTGGACAGCCTGTTCGGCAAAATCAGAAAAATCCTGAAATCAACCAGAACCTTGAATGAGGCGCTGCTCCACGCGAGAGAACGGGCCTCGCTTGACCGTGCCGACTCTGAGGCGTAGCCTTTCTCTCTGAGGTTGTGCTGGTGCGCCGGTTGAGTTTCAAGTTATCCGGGCGAGTGCATCCTTTCCCTTTGGCCGCTTAAGCGGCCATTATTTTTTGGGCTTGTTTCTATCCCCTTTAGGCACGATGGAATAGAGCTCCGCCTTGGGCTTGCGGGCCGTCAGTTCAAAAATCGCCTCATCATAGATTTCATTGCCATAGCCATCGTTTCGGCCAATCGTGCTGCGAAGAGCAGTCAGGTGCGTGGCACTCTTCAAAATCGATGTCGCAGCCAGCGCTGCCCTGATTTGCACAACCATGTCATCAATGGTGTATCCGTCTCGTATCACCCGGCTTCTGTAGGCATGACTGCCAATAAATACGATGCCCGGATCCTCAAGCAGGGGTAAACCCAACCCGGCTTTCTGTCTGTTGATCGCCTCGAACTGATCTGCGGTAAATCTGCCTATTTCCACCGCCCTGACCCGATGACTGGACGCTAGCTGCTGCAGATTCGCCCTTATCAGGTACTCGGCATTCTCGAATAGCGGCATTGCTCCGGATGCTCCCGCCGATTTGCGACGCACGGAGAGCAAGCTAGAGGCAGGGGTTCCTGAAGAGAAGTTAGTGACTTAGGACGGAGACAGTGGGAAGTTTCCCAATTGGTTGTCCTGGCAACCATTTGAGAGAAAGTCAGGAGAGTCCGGGCGTTTTTTTGGGGCCGTTTTGCGACACAAGGCCGCTCCCACAGGGGGTCGCGGTTGCCTGTAGGAGCGGCCTTGTGCCGCGAAACGAGGGCAAAGCCCTCGCCAGCGGTATCAGCCCGGGCGCACAACCTCGCCGGTCGCCAGATCCCGAATCAGGCTCGGGTTCTTCCGCCCTCCCAACGCCCCACCCAGCACCATGTCCAGCTGCTTGTGGAAATACTGCTCCACCCGCAACCGGCTCTTGGCCGCCGGGCGCCCGGCCGGGTTGCAGGAGGTGGAAATCAACGGCCCGACCAACGCGCACAGCTCACGCACCTGTGGATGATCGCTGACCCGCAGCGCCACGCTGTCATGCTGCCCGGTCACCCACTCGGGCAGCAGGTCCTGGTGCGGTACCAACCAGGTGTTCGGCCCCGGCCAGGTGGCGGCCATGCGGTCGATCCAGTCCTGGGGGAAGTCCTCGAACAGGAAGTCGAACTGGTGGATGCTGTCAGCGACCAGGATCAGGCCTTTATCCACAGGCCGCGACTTGAGCGCCAGCAGACGATACACCGCGTCTTCGTTCCACGGGTCGCAGCCCAGGCCCCAGACCGCTTCCGTTGGATAGGCGATCACCGCACCCGCCTTGATCTCACGCGCGGCTTGTTGCACACGCCAACTGCTCACCATTTGCTGTCACTCCACATATAAGCCTTGCGCGCAGTTTACTTAGCCGGACCTTGCAAACCAACGCCCGGCTTCATTACTGACCCGGCCCTCGAGCTCCAGCTCGGTCAGGCTGGCCAGCACCTGGGCCAACGGCTGGCCGCTGCTGTGCGCCAGGCCCTCGGCAGTGTGGGGTGCAGCATGCAGCAAGGCGAGCAGGGGATGGTCGGGTTTGTCCACAGGCGCGGGCGGCAAGTTCTGCCAGCCGCCCAGGCTGTCGAGGATCTGTTCCACGCTCTCCACCAGCAACGCACCGTCGCGGATCAGCTGGTGACAGCCCTTGGCGCCGGGGTGGTGAATGGAGCCGGGGATGGCATACACCTCACGCCCTTGTTCGGCGGCAAGCCGGGCGGTGATCAACGAGCCACTGGCAATGCTCGCCTCGACCACCAGCACGCCCAGCGACAGCCCGCTGATGATCCGGTTGCGTCGGGGAAAGTTGCCCGCCAACGGCCCGGCATCCAGGGGGTACTCGGAAACCAGCGCGCTACCGCTGTCGAGCATCGCTCGGGCGAGGTCGCGGTGGCGCTGTGGATAAAGTTTTTGCAACCCCGTGCCGAGCACCCCGATGGTGTGCCCGCCGGCCTGCAATGCCGCCCGATGAGCGGCACCGTCAACGCCCAGCGCCAGCCCGCTGGTGATGGTGAAACCGGCTTGCGCCAGGCAACGCGAAAACGCACCTGCGGTATCCAGCGCCGGCGGTGAAGCACGCCTGCTGCCCACTATCGCCAGCTGCGGGCGCTCCAGCAACGCCGGGTCGCCGGCGACGAATAGCAGCGGCGGCGGGTCGTCGATTTCACCGAGCAACGCGGGATAGCCAGGCCCGTCCCACATCAGCAAATGCTGGCCCGGACGCTCTATCCAGGCCATTGCAGCCAATGCACCGTCGCGCACCTCGGGGCTGCGCCGGGCATCGATACTGGCAGCCGGCAGCCCCAGCGCACGCCAGGCACTGGCCGGCGCACTGAGTGCCGACGAGGCATTGCCAAAGGCTTCGATGAGGGTATGGAAACGCCGCAGGCCGATGTCGGGGAGGCGATGCAGACGCAGCCGCGCCTCCAGTTCGGCAGGCGAGCAAGGCGACGAACGGGGTGTAGGCATAGGGGATCATCCTTGATCGAAAAGGGGCCATCGGCGTGGCACAAGCTGTGGATAACTGTGTTGATAACGCTTTGAAAAGCTGTCCATCAAATCGGCAATAAGCCGCCCTTTCACACCCTAGCCGAGCTTTCACAGGTGCCTTGGCCACCTTTTCCCTTTATTATGTGTGCTCAGTTTTCAACCGACCGCACAGTGACTGCCTGACCCCTATGGCCATTTTGAACATTCTCGAATTCCCCGATCCGCGCCTGCGTACCATTGCCAAACCGGTAACGGTGTTCGACGACGCCCTGCGTCAGCTGATCGACGACATGTTCGAAACCATGTACGAGGCCCCGGGCATCGGCCTGGCGGCGACCCAGGTCAACGTGCACCAGCAAGTCGTGGTGATGGACCTGAGCGAAGATCGCAGCGAGCCGCGCGTCTTCATCAACCCCAGCGTCGAAGAGCTGACCCACGACATGGGCCAGTACCAGGAAGGCTGCCTGTCGGTGCCGGGCTTCTACGAAAACGTCGACCGCCCGCTGCGCGTACGGGTCAAGGCCCAGGACCGCGACGGCAAGCCCTACGAGCTCGAGGCCGAAGGCCTGCTGGCGGTGTGCGTGCAGCACGAATTCGATCACCTCAACGGCAAGCTGTTCGTCGACTACCTGTCGCAGCTCAAACGTGACCGGATCAAGAAGAAGCTGGAAAAGCAGCACCGCCAGCAAGCCTGATCCCTCCCTTCCAGAAGGCTTGCTCCGGCAAGCCTTTTTCTTTTTTGCAGCGAGAACTCCATGCGCATCGTCTTTGCTGGCACCCCAGAGTTTGCCGCCGAACACCTCAAGGCCCTGCTCGACAGCCCGTACGAGATCGTGGCCGTCTACACCCAGCCGGACCGCCCCGCCGGCCGTGGCCAGAAGCTCATGCCGAGCGCGGTCAAGGCCCTGGCCGTGGCCCATGACATCCCGGTGTACCAGCCACAGACCCTGCGCAATGCCGATGCGCAGGCCGAGCTCGCCGCGTTGCAGCCGGACCTGATGGTGGTGGTCGCCTACGGCCTGATCCTGCCGCAGGCGGTGCTGGATATCCCGCGCCTGGGTTGCATCAACAGCCATGCCTCGCTGCTGCCGCGCTGGCGCGGTGCGGCGCCGATCCAGCGGGCCGTGGAGGCGGGTGACGCCGAGAGCGGCGTGACCGTGATGCGCATGGAGGCTGGCCTGGATACCGGCCCGATGCTGCTCAAAGTGGTCACGCCGATCAGCGCCGACGACACCGGCGGCACCTTGCACGACCGCCTCGCCGAAATGGGCCCGCCCGCGGTGATCCAGGCCATCGCCGGCCTGGCCGATGGCAGCCTGCAAGGTGAAGTGCAGGACGATGCCCTGGCCACCTACGCACACAAGCTGAACAAAGACGAAGCGCGCATCGACTGGAGCCGTCCGGCCGTCGAGCTTGAGCGCCTGATCCGCGCCTTCAACCCTTGGCCTGTGTGCCACAGCACCCTGGACGGCGAAAGCGTGAAGGTCCTGGCCGCCAACCTGTCCACAGCCCAGGGCGCCCCGGGCGAAATCCTGTCGGCCAGCAAGGACGGCCTGGTGGTCGCCTGCGGTGAGCAGGCCCTGAGCCTGACCCGCCTGCAACTGCCGGGCGGCAAGGCGCTCAACTTCGCCGACCTGTTCAACAGCCGCCGCGAGAAATTCGCCAGCGGCAAGGTGCTCGGCCAATGAATCCACGCCTGGCTGCCGCCCGTGCCTTGGCCGCCGTGCTCAGCGGCAAGGCTTCGCTGAACAGCTCGCTGCCGGCGCAACTGGACAAGGTCGATGATCGCGACCGTGGCCTCACCCAGGACCTGGCCTTCGGCACCGCTCGCTGGCAGCCGCGCCTGGACCTGCTGGCGGCGCAACTGTTGCAGAAGCCGTTCAAGGCCGCCGACGCCGATGTGCAGGCGCTGCTGCTGGTCGGCCTGTACCAGCTGTTCTACACCCGCATCCCGGCCCACGCCGCCATCGGCGAAACCGTAGGCTGCGCCGACAAGCTGAAGAAGCCGTGGGCCAAGGCCCTGCTCAATGCCGTGCTGCGCCGCGCCCAGCGCGAGGGTGAGGCACTGCTTGCCGACATGGAGCGCGACCCGGTGGTGCGCACCGCCCACCCGCGCTGGCTGCAGAAGTCGCTCAAGGCCTTCTGGCCGGAGCAGTGGGAAACCATCTGCGCCGCCAACAACGCCCACCCGCCGATGATCTTGCGCATCAACCGCCGCCACCACAGCCGCGACGCTTACCTCGCGTTGCTGGCCGAGGCCGGTATCAGCGCCAGCGCCTGCCAGTACAGCCGTGACGGCATCGTGCTGGCCGAAGCTTGCGACGTGCGCGGCCTGCCGGGCTTCGCCGAAGGTTGGGTCAGCGTGCAGGACGAAGCCGCGCAGTTGTCCGCCGACCTGCTGGAACTGGCCCCCGGCCAACGCGTGCTCGACGCCTGCTGCGCCCCGGGCGGCAAGACCTGCCACCTGCTCGAAGCCGAGCCGAAGCTTGCGCACATGGTCGCCATCGACCTCGAGGCCAAGCGCCTGACCCGCGTGCGCGAGAACCTCGACCGCCTCAAGCTCGATGCCGAGCTGATCGCCTGCGACGCCCGCGACACTGCCAGCTGGTGGGACGGCAAACCGTTCCAGCGCATCCTGCTCGACGCCCCCTGCTCGGCCACCGGCGTGATCCGCCGCCACCCGGACATCAAGCTGACCCGCCAGGCCGACGACATCCCGGCCCTGGCCGCGCTGCAAGGCGAGCTGCTCGATGCCCTGTGGCCGACCCTGGAAGTGGGCGGCATGCTGCTGTACGCCACCTGCTCCAGCCTGCCCACCGAGAACACCGAGGTGATCGACGCCTTCCTTGCCCGCACCCCCGGTGCCCGCGAGCTGGACCTGGCGACCGAGGCCGGCCTGCGTCAGCCCCACGGGCGCCAGCTGCTGGCCCAGGAGGGCGGCCACGACGGTTTCTACTATGCCAAGCTGATCAAGATCGCCGCCTCGCGGTAAGCACAAGAACTAGGGAGTAGTGGATGAAGATCATCATCCTCGGCGCGGGGCAGGTAGGCGGTACGCTGGCGGAACACCTGGCCAGCGAAGCCAACGACATCACCGTGGTCGACACCGACAGCGAGCGCCTGCGCGATCTGGGCGACCGCCTGGACATCCGTACCGTGCAAGGCCGCGCATCGCTGCCGACGGTGCTGCGCCAGGCCGGCGCCGACGACGCCGACATGCTGGTGGCGGTGACCAATAGCGACGAGACCAACATGGTCGCCTGCCAGGTGGCCTACTCGCTGTTCCACACCCCGACCAAGATCGCCCGGGTGCGCGAATCGGCCTACCTCACCCGCGAAGAGCTGTTCGACAACGACCACATCCCGGTGGACGTGCTGATCAGCCCCGAGCAGGTGGTGACCAACTACATCAAGCGCCTGATCGAACACCCCGGTTCGCTGCAGGTGATCGACTTCGCCGAGGGCAAGGCCCAGTTGGTGGCGGTCAGGGCCTATTACGGCGGGCCGCTGGTGGGCCAGCAACTGCGCCAGATACGCGCCCACATGCCCAACGTCGACACCCGCGTGGCGGCGATCTTCCGCCGCGACCGGCCGATCACGCCCCGGGGCGACACGGTGATCGAAGCCGACGACGAAGTGTTCTTCATTGCCGCGAAGAAGGACATCCGTGCGGTGATGGGCGAGCTGCGACGCATCGACGAAACCAACAAGCGCGTGGTGATCGCCGGTGGCGGGCAGATCGGCGAGCGCCTGGCCGAGGCCATCGAAAGCCGCTACCAGGTGAAGATCATCGAGATGAACCCGGCGCGCTGCCGGCACCTTTCCGACACCCTGGAAAGCACCGTGGTGCTGCAGGGCAGCGCCTCGGACAAGGACCTGATGCTCGAGGAGAACATCGCCGACGCCGACATCTTCCTTGCCCTGACCAACGACGACGAGGCCAACATCATGGCGTCGCTGCTGGCCAAGCGCCTGGGCGCGCGCAAGGTGATGACCATCATCAACAACCCGGCCTATGTCGACCTGGTGCAAGGCGGCGACATCGACATCGCCATCAGCCCGCAGCTGGCCACCATTGGCACGCTGCTGGCCCACGTGCGCCGCGGCGATATCGTCAGCGTGCACTCGCTGCGCCGTGGCGCGGCCGAGGCCATCGAGGCCGTGGCCCATGGCGATGCAAAGTCGAGCAAGGTGGTGGGCAAGGCCATCGAGGACATCGCCCTGCCGCCAGGCACCACCATCGGCGCGATCATCCGCGACGAGGAAGTGCTGATCGCCCATGACGACACGGTGATCGAGTCGGGCGACCATGTGATTCTGTTCGTTGTGGATAAAAAGCATATCCGGGACGTGGAGAAGCTGTTCCACGTGGGCTTGAGTTTCTTCTAAAGGAGCAGGGCATGCGCGAATCGCTGGAGAAGATGCTGGCCAAGGGTGTGGATAACCCGCTGCTGCGCTTCGGCCTGGGCAAGGCCTGGCTGGATGAAGGCAATGGCGCTGAGGCGGCGGTACACCTGGCCAGTTGCGTGCAGCAGGACCCCAAGTATTCGGCGGCATGGAAGCTGCTGGGCAAGGCGTATCAGCTGCAGGGTGACCTGGCTGGGGCGCGCAAGGCTTGGGAGGAGGGGATCGAGGCGGCGCAGGCCCATGGGGACAAGCAGGCCGAGAAGGAGATGGCTGTTTTTCTCAAGAAGCTGAACAAAACATCGACTTGATGCAGTCTCTGTGGGAGCGGGTTTACCCGCGAACACCGGCGAAGCCGGTGCCATACACCGCAGCGCCTGCTTCGCGGGTAAACCCGCTCCCACAGTGTCCCTGCTAATGCAGGGGCAGTGGATAACTCAATACCAGCGCGCCTCACCCGCCGGGCGCTTCTTGAAGCGCTTCATGCTCCACATGTACTGGCTCGGGTACTCGCGCACATAACGCTCGACCACCTTGCTCATGGCCGCCGCCGATTCATTCACATCGGTGCTGTACATGGCCTCCGGCGCCGCTTCCAGGAACACCTTGAAGCCCGAACCGTCCGGCAGGCGCAGCGCATGCAGGAACACCCCCACTGCCTTGCCACCGGCGAGCATGTTCGGCACGAACTTGCTGGTCAGCGCCTGGGTCCCCAGGAACGGCACGAACACCCCGGCGGACTCGGCCGGCTCCGGGTCGGCCGGAATACCCACCTGGCCACCGCGGCGCACTTCCTTGATGACGCTGAGAATGCCTTCCTTGGTCGAAGGCGCCACGCGGTTGCCCATCTGCACGCGCTGCTCGCGCAGCAGGTCATCCACGGCTTTCAACTTGGGCGGGCGGTAGAAGATGATCGGTTTGCACTGGTTGCAATAGAAGTGGTTGAGCACTTCCCAGTTGCCCAGGTGGCTGGTGATGCCGACCACGCCCTTGCCCGAGGCCAGGGCCTGCTCCAGCACTTCCAGGCCGTGCACTTCCTTGACCAGCTCCAGCGAGCGTTGCGGTGGCCAGATCCAGGCGCAGGCGCTTTCGACGAACGACTTGCCGATATCCTTCAGCGCACGGCCCACCAGCTGCTCACGCTCGGCCGGGTCCATCTCCGGGAAGCACTTGGCCAGGTTGATGCGCACCACGTTGCGCGAGCCGTTGGGGATCTTCCACATCAGCCAGCCGATACCGGCGCCAACGCGCTGCACCGCGCCCCAGGGCAACTTGGCGAACAGTCGCAGCACCCCGACCATCAGGGCGCCCTTGAACTTTTCCACAGGCGAATTCCTTATTTCAGCAAGGCGCGCATTGTACCCCGTCAGCGCACCAGCGCGGCGTAGCGATCGCAGTCGGTGGTGTGATCCATGACCATGCCGGTGGCCTGCATGAAGGCGTAGCAGATGGTCGGGCCGACGAAGGTGAAGCCGGCTTTCTGCAGGGCTTTGCTCATGGCCTTGGCCTCCTCGGTGACCGCCGGTACGTCGCTGCGGCCGGTGAAATGGTTGATCTTCGGCTCACCGCCCACGAACGACCACAGCCACTCGGCCGGGTTATCCACAGCCAGCCAGGCCAGCGCATTGCGGCGCACGGCCTTGAGCTTGAGGCGGTTGCGGATGATGCCGGCATCGAGCATCAACTCCTCGATGCGCTCATCGCTGAGCTGCGACAGTTTCAACGGGTCGAAGCCGTGCAACACCTCGCGATAGCGCTCGCGCTTCTTCAATACCGTGATCCACGACAAGCCCGCCTGGAACCCTTCGAGCAAAAGCATCTCGAACAGCAACGCCGGATCACGCTGCGGCGTTCCCCACTCCTGATCGTGGTAGGCCTGGTACAACGGGTCGTCGGAACACCAAAAGCAGCGTGGCATAAGGCTCCAATGAGTAGAGGGCGAGGCGAAACGGGTTATACTCCCGCTCTTTACATCCGCATCCCCAGATACAGGTGAATTTCGTGAGCCAGCCTACGCCAGCCGTGCGTACCTTCCAAGACCTGATCCTCGCCCTGCAGAACTACTGGGCAGCTCAAGGTTGTGTGGTGCTTCAGCCCTACGATATGGAAGTAGGCGCCGGCACTTTCCATACCGCCACGTTCCTGCGCGCCGTCGGCCCGGAAACCTGGAACGCCGCCTACGTGCAGCCTAGCCGTCGCCCTGCCGACGGACGGTATGGCGAAAACCCCAACCGCCTGCAGCACTACTACCAGTTCCAGGTGGTACTCAAGCCGAACCCGGCGAACTTCCAGGAGCTGTATCTGGGCTCGCTGAAAGCCATCGGCCTGGACCCACTGGTTCACGACATTCGCTTCGTCGAAGACAACTGGGAATCGCCAACCCTCGGCGCCTGGGGCCTGGGCTGGGAAATCTGGCTCAACGGCATGGAGGTGACCCAGTTCACCTACTTCCAGCAAGTCGGCGGCATCGAGTGCTACCCGGTCACCGGTGAGATCACCTACGGCCTGGAGCGCCTGGCCATGTACATCCAGGGCGTGGACTCGGTCTACGACCTGGTGTGGGCCGACGGCCCGTTCGGCAAGGTCACCTATGGCGACGTGTTCCACCAGAACGAAGTGGAGCAGTCGACCTACAACTTCGAGCACGCCAACGTCGAGAAGCTGTTCGAACTGTTCGACTTCTATGAAAGCGAAGCGAACCGCCTGATCAAGCTGGAACTGCCGCTGCCGACCTATGAAATGGTCCTGAAGGCCTCGCACACCTTCAACCTGCTGGACGCCCGCCGCGCCATCTCGGTGACCGAGCGCCAGCGCTACATCCTGCGTGTACGCACGCTCGCCCGTGACGTGGCGCAAAGCTATCTGCAAGCCCGCGCGCGCCTGGGCTTCCCGATGGCCACCCCTGAACTGCGTGATGAAGTGTTGGCTAAGCTGGAGGCTGCACAATGAGTGCTCAAGATTTCCTGGTTGAACTGGGCACCGAAGAGCTGCCACCCAAGGCCCTCGCCTCGCTGGGTGACGCCTTCCTCGCCGGTATCGAAAAAGGCCTGCAGGCCGCCGGCCTGAACTACACCGCCAAGCAGGTCTACGCCGCGCCGCGCCGCCTGGCCGTGCTGATTCGCCAGCTCGACGTGCAGCAGCCGGACCGCAGCATCAATATCGATGGCCCGCCCATGCAGGCTGCGTTCAAGGACGGCGAGCCAACCCAGGCCGCCCTGGGCTTTGCCAAGAAGTGCGGTGTGGAGCTGTCGGACATCGACCAGAGCGGCCCGAAGCTGCGCTTCTCCCAGCACATCCCGGGCAAGGCGACCGCCAGCCTGTTGCCGACCATCATCGAAGACTCGCTCAACGACCTGCCGATCCCCAAGCGCATGCGCTGGGGCGCCAGCCGTGAAGAGTTCGTGCGCCCGACCCAGTGGTTGGTGATGCTGCTGGGCGACCAGGTCGTCGACTGCACAATCCTCGCGCAAAAAGCCGGCCGTGAGTCCCGTGGCCACCGCTTCCACCACCCGGAGAACGTCGGTCTGACCACCCCGGCCAACTACGTCGAAGACCTGCGCAAAGCCTACGTGCTGGCCGACTTCGCCGAGCGTCGCGAGCTGATCAGCAAGCGCACCGCAGAACTGGCCATGCAGCAGGAAGGCACCGCGATCGTGCCGCCGGCGCTGCTGGACGAAGTGACCGCGCTGGTCGAGTGGCCGGTGCCGCTGGTGTGCTCGTTCGAGGAGCGTTTCCTCGAGGTGCCGCAGGAAGCCCTGATCACTACCATGCAGGACAACCAGAAGTACTTCTGCCTGCTGGACAACGAAGGCAAGCTGCTGCCGCGCTTCATCACCGTGGCCAACGTCGAGAGCCGCGATCCGAAGCAGATCGTGCAAGGCAACGAAAAGGTCGTGCGCCCGCGCCTGACCGACGCCGAGTTCTTCTTCAAGCAGGACAAGAAGCAGCCGCTGGAAAGCTTCAACGAGCGCCTGAAGAACGTGGTGTTCCAGGCTCAACTGGGCACCGTGTTCGAAAAAGCCGAACGCGTCTCCAAGCTGGCCGCCTTCATTGCCCCGTACCTCGGCGGCAGCGCCGCCAACGCCGGCCGCGCCGGCCTGCTGTCCAAGTGCGACCTGGCCTCGGAAATGGTCGGCGAGTTCCCTGAGATGCAGGGCATCGCCGGCTACTACTACGCCCTCAACGATGGCGAGCCAGAAGACGTCGCCCTGGCGCTGAACGAGCAGTACATGCCGCGCGGTGCTGGCGCCGAGCTGCCGCAGACCCTCACCGGTGCTGCCGTGGCCATTGCCGACAAGCTCGACACCCTGGTCGGCATCTTCGGCATCGGCATGCTGCCCACCGGCAGCAAGGACCCGTACGCCCTGCGCCGTGCCGCCCTCGGCGTGCTGCGCATCCTGATCGAGAAACAGCTGGACCTGGACCTGACCAATGCGGTCGAGTTCGCGGTCAAGCAGTTCGGTGCCAAGGTCAAGGCCGCTGGCCTGTCCGAGCAGGTGCTGGAGTTCATCTTCGACCGCCTGCGCGCGCGCTATGAAGACGAAGGCATCGACGTTGCCACCTACCTGTCGGTGCGTGCCCTGAAGCCGGGCTCTGCCCTGGACTTCGACCAGCGCGTGCAGGCCGTGCAGGCGTTCCGCAAGCTGCCGGAAGCCGGTGCCCTGGCTGCGGCGAACAAGCGTGTGTCGAACCTGCTGAGCAAGGCCGAAGGCGCCATCGCCGACCAGGTCGAGCCGAAGTATTTCGACAACGCCAACGAGTTCTCGCTGTACTCGGCCATCCAGCAGGCCGACCAGGCCGTGCAACCGATGGCGGCCGCGCGTCAGTACAACGAAGCGCTGGCCCGCCTGGCCGCCCTGCGCGATCCGGTAGACGCCTTCTTCGAGGCGGTGCTGGTCAACGCCGAGGACGCCAAGGTGCGCGCCAACCGTTATGCCCTGCTCAGCCGCCTGCGCGGCCTGTTCCTGGGCGTGGCCGACATTTCGCTGCTGGGGTAAGCCTTGAAACTGCTGATTCTCGATCGTGACGGGGTGATCAATCACGACTCCGACGCCTACATCAAGTCGCTGGACGAGTGGATCCCCATTCCCGGCTCGATCGAGGCCATCGCGCAGTTGAGCAAGGCCGGCTGGACGGTGGCCGTGGCCACCAACCAGTCCGGCATTGCCCGCGGCTATTACTCGCTGGCGACCCTCGAGGCCATGCATGCGCGCCTGCGCGCACTGGTGGCCGAGCAGGGCGGCGAGGTGGGCTGCATCGTGCATTGCCCGCATGGGCCGGACGAGGGCTGCGAATGCCGCAAGCCCAAACCCGGCATGCTGCGGGCGATTGCCGAGCACTACCAGGTGCCGCTGACCGGCGTGTGGTTCGTCGGTGACAGCAAAGGTGACCTGGAGGCAGCGCTGGCCGTCGATGCACAACCGGTGTTGGTGAAAACCGGCAAGGGTGAGCGGACGCTGGAAAAAGGCATCCCGCAGAACACCCTGATTTTTGACGATCTGGCAGCCATCGCCAGACAACTCATTTAAACAGCGCGCCCCGGCGGCGCGTTGTTACTTAGGCGGGCCCGCCCCGCAACGGTACATGCCACTATGTCGATCCTGCAGGCGATCAGAATCTTTCTTTTTTACCTGCTGTTGGGCACCAGTTCGCTGCTTTGGTGCTCGCTGAGCTTCTTCGTTGCACCGTTCTTGCCGTTCGCCAAGCGCTACCGGTTCATCAACGTGTACTGGTGCCGCTGCGCGCTGTTCCTGGTGCGTACGATCCTGGGCATCGATTACAAGATCACCGGTGCCGAGAACGTACCGAAGGTGCCTTGCGTGATCCTGTCGAACCACCAGAGCACCTGGGAGACGTTCTTCCTGTCGGCCTATTTCTCGCCGCTGAGCCAGGTGCTCAAGCGCGAGCTGCTGTACGTGCCGTTCTTCGGCTGGGCCATGGCCATGCTGCGGCCGATCGCCATCGACCGCAAAAACCCCAAAGAGGCCCTGCGCCAGGTCGCCAGCCAAGGCGACGAGCTGCTCAAGCAGGGCACCTGGGTGCTGATCTTCCCCGAAGGCACCCGCGTGCCTCACGGCCAGATCGGCAAGTTCTCCCGCGGCGGCACCGCCCTGGCGGTGAACGCCGGCCTGCCGGTGCTGCCGATTGCCCACAACGCCGGCAAGTTCTGGCCGCGTGAAGGCTGGGGCAAGCGCTCGGGCACCATCGAGGTGGTGATCGGCGAGCCGATGTATGCAGTGGGCACCGGTCCACGCGCCATTGCCGAGCTCAACGACCGTGCCCAGGCCTGGAACGAAGCGGCTCAGCGGGCCATGGGTTCGCTGCCTCCGGTGGCCGAAAATCCGGAGCAGCAGCCGGCCTGACGATCTGTGGATAACTTGTTAGCAAGTTTTGCATGAGTCGTCTGAAATAGATGCTAAGTCATTGAATTAGCTATTTATTTCTCTGTATGACGTTTTTGCGAAAATCGTGCATAAGTTTTTTCGCGCTATAAAAAAACCGGCTTTTACGCCGGTTTTTTTGTGCCTGTTTGCAGAGTCGTGGGAGCGGGCTTGCCCCGCGATGGGGATCAGCCTGATAACGCCATCGCGGGGCAAGCCCGCTCCCACGCTACGTTCTTGGCATTCCTAAACCTTGTCGATATCCACATCCTTGGTTTCTTTCAGGCAGAAGATCCCCACCACCAGGCTCACCCCGGTGATCAATACCGGGTACCACAGCCCGTAGAAGATATCCCCGGTATACACCACCAACGCGAACGACACCGTCGGCAGGAAACCACCGAACCAGCCATTGCCGATGTGGTAGGGCAGGGACATCGAGGTGTAGCGGATGCGTGTAGGGAACAGCTCGACCATCACCGCCGCCAGTGGCCCGTAGGTCATGGTGGCGATCAGGATCATGGCGACGATCAGCACCACCACCATCACCTGGTTCACCTGGGCAGGATCGGCCTTGGCCGGGTAGCCGGCCGCCTCGATGGCGCTGCGCATGGCGGCTTCGTCGAAGCCGTTGATGGTCTTGTCGCCGATGCTCACCGACACGTCACTACCGGTCGCGTCAACCGAGCTGTAGGGCAGGCCTTGCTTGACCAGGAAGGTCTTGACCTTGTCGCACGGGCTGTCGAAACGTGCCTTGCCCACCGGGTCGAACTGGAAGGTGCAGCCCTGCGGGTTGGCATTCACCACGATCGGTGCCTGGCGGCTGGCGGCGTCGATCTGCGGGTTGGCGTAATGGCTCAGGGCCTTGAACATCGGGAAGTAGCACAAGGTAGCCAGCAGCAGGCCGAGCATCAGGATCGGCTTGCGCCCGACGCGGTCCGACAGCCAGCCGAAGAACACGAAGAACGGCGCGCCGATGATCACGCTGATGATCAACAGGGTGTTGGCTTGTGCCGGGTCCATCTTGAGCATCTGGGTCATGAAGAACAGCACGTAGAACTGTGCGGTATAGAAGGTCACTGCTTGCCCGGCGTTGATGCTGAAAAGCGCGGTCAGCACCACCTTGAGGTTGGGCCACGAGGTGAACGACTCACGGATCGGCGACTTGCTCACCTTGCCCTGGGCCTTCATTTTCACGAAGGCCGGCGACTCGTGCATGCTCATGCGGATCCAGGTGGAGATCGCCAGCAGGAAGATCGACAGCAGGAACGGCAGGCGCCAGCCCCAGGTCTCGAACTGATCGCCGCTGATGTAGCGGCTGGCCAGCACCACGGTCAGCGACAGCAGCAGGCCGAGGGTGGCGGTGGACTGGATGAAGCCGGTGTGGAAACCACGCTTGCCATGCGGTGCGTGCTCGGCCACATAGGTGGCGGCGCCGCCGTATTCACCGCCCAGGGCCAGGCCCTGGAGCATGCGCAGTATCACCAGGATGATCGGTGCGGCAATGCCGATGCTGGCGTAGGTGGGCAGCAGGCCGACCGCGAAGGTCGACAGGCCCATCAGCACGATGGTCACCAGGAAGGTGTACTTGCGCCCGATCATGTCACCGAGGCGGCCGAACACCAGGGCGCCGAACGGGCGCACCAGGAAGCCGGCGGCGAAGGCCATCAGGGCGAAGATGAAGGCGGTGGTGTCGTTGACCCCAGCGAAGAACTGCTTGCTGATGACCGCGGCCAGTGCGCCATAGAGAAAAAAGTCATACCACTCGAACACCGTCCCGAGGGATGACGCGAAGATGATCTTGCGTTCTTCACGACCGCTGGAGCTGCTCGCCGCCGCCCCCTGTTCCTGGATGTAATCCGACATCGTTGCTGTCCTCGGCCCGAGGGCCACAGTGATTATTCTTGTTGTTCCACTGCCGACGGCCTCCGACCACGCGCCGTCGCTGTTGCAAACACCCGGGTCAGGGCGTCGGTATCGCGCTGGAGTCGCTGAGGTTGGTCTGGGTACGGGCCCCCTTGAGGATCAGTTGCGCCGCCTTCTCGGCGATCATCAACGTAGGTGAACAGGTATTGCCGGAGACGATCTGCGGCATGATCGAAGCGTCGGCCACGCGCAGGCCGGGAATGCCGTGCACGCGCAGCTGGTTATCCACAACGTCCAGCGCGCCATTGCCCATGCGGCAGGTGCCCACCGGGTGGAAGATGGTGGTGCCGATCTGGCCGGCGGCCTGGTGCAGGTCTTCTTCACTCTGCAGGGCGGGGCCGGGCAGGTATTCGCGGGGGGCAAAGGCGGCCAGGGCAGGGGCCTGGACGATGCGCCGGGTCATGCGAATGGCGTCTGCCGCCACCTGCAGGTCTTCGGGCGCACTGAGATAGTTGGGGTCGATCAAGGGTGTGGCGTTCATGTCCGCCGAGCGGATATCGATACGCCCACGGCTGACCGGGCGCAGGTTGCACACCGAGGCGGTGAAGGCGGGGAAGCGATGCAGCGGCTCACCGAAGCGCTCCAGCGACAGGGGCTGCACGTGATATTGCAGGTTGGCGGTGGCCTGCTCCGGGCCCGAACGCACGAATGCCCCCAGTTGGCTCGGCGCCATGGCCAACGGGCCGCTGCGGTCGTAGGCGTAGCGCAGGCCCATGCCCAGCTTGCCCCACAGGCTGTTGGCCATCTGGTTGAGGGTACGGGTGTTGTCGATCTGGTAGATCAGCCGCAGTTGCAGGTGGTCCTGCAGGTTGCCGCCGACGCCGGGCATGTCGTGCCGCACGCCGATGCCCAACCCTTCGAGCAGCTTGCGCGGGCCGATGCCCGAGCGCTGCAGAATGCCGGGGGAACCTACGGAGCCTGCGCAAAGAATGATCTCGCGCCGTGCGCCGAACTCATGCCACGCATCTTGCCAACGCGCCTTCACCGCCCGCGCACGGGTGTTGTTGAGCAGCACCTGATCGACCTCGACACCGGTCAGGACGGTCAGGTTAGGCCGTTTGAGGATGGGTTTGAGGAAGGCTTTGGCCGAATTCCAGCGCACACCGCGGCGTTGGTTGACCTGAAAGTATCCACAGCCGGCGTTGTCGCCGGTGTTGAAGTCGTCGACCTTGGCGATGCCACTCTGTTCGGCGGCATCGCGGAAAGCGTCGAGGATCGGCCAGCTGTAGCGCTGTTGCTCAACCCGCCATTCACCATCGCCGCCATGGCTGTCGCTGGCGCCAGCGAAGTGGTTTTCGCTTTGCTTGAACAGCGGCAGCACGTCCTTCCAGGCCCAGCCGTCGTTGCCTTGCTCGGCCCAACGGTCGTAGTCGGCGGCCTGGCCGCGCATGTAGATCATGCCGTTGATCGAGGAACAGCCGCCGAGCACCTTGCCCCGTGGATAACCCAGGGCGCGGCCGTTCAGGCCGGGTTGGGCCTCGGTCTTGAAGCACCAGTCGGTGCGGGGGTTGCCGATGCAGTAGAGGTAACCGACAGGGATATGAATCCAGGGATAGTTGTCGCGGCCACCGGCTTCCAGCAGCAGGACGCGGCAGGCAGGGTCGGCGGACAGACGGTTGGCCAGCAGGCAACCGGCGGGCCCGGCACCCACGACCACGTAGTCGTAGACAGAATCGGCTGATGGCATGTGCAACCTCGCGCCTGATTATTATTCTTGTCCCGGTCCATCTTATTGATTAATTTCGCCGAGGAAACACGAGATTTTGCGCAGCCGTTGTGCGTTTTAGCACAGCGTTTCGGCCCATCGCGGGGCAAGCCCGCTCCCACGCCCGCCCTGTGAGATCGGCGTGGGAGCGGGCTTGCCCCGCGATGAGGCCTCAGAATGCATGTACAAGGATGCTCGATGTTCGACTGGAACGATCTGCGGTTTTTCCTCGAGTTGCAGCGCAGCGGCCGGCTGCTGACCGCCGCCAAGCGCCTCAACACCACCCACAGCACCGTGGCCCGGCATATCGAGAGCATCGAGAAAAGCCTGGGCACGGCGTTGTTCGTCCAGCACGCCCAAGGCTACGACCTCACCCCCTCCGGCCAGGCACTGCTCAAGCACGCCGAGGCCATGGAGAACGTCGCCCTGCTGGCGCAGGAGGAAATCACCCAGGCCATCACGCCCCTGGGCAAGATTCGCCTGGGGGTCACCGAAGGCATCGGCATCATGTTCTTCACCCCGCGGATGAACGCGTTGTTCGAGCGCTACCCAGGGCTGGAAGTGGAGCTGGTGGCGGTGCCGCGCTTCGTCAGCATCCTCAACCGCGAGGCCGAGATCAGCATCCACCTGGAGCGCCCCAACGCCGACCTGCTGATCACCCGCAAGCTCACCGACTACCGCCTGGCGCTGTACGCCAGCCAAGCCTACCTGGACCGCGCTCCGCCATTACGCAACCGCGAAGACCTGGCCCGGCACAGCTGGATCGGTTACGTCGACGACCTGCTGTTCAGTCAGGAGCTGCTGTTCCTCAACAGCTTCTGCCGCACACCCAGCGTGGCGTTTCGCAGCACCAGCGTGATTGCCCAGCAGCACGCCGCCCAGGCCGGGCTGGGCATTGCCGTGCTGCCCAACTACATGGCCCGCCACGACCCGAAGCTGGTGCGGGTGCTGCCCAGCGAAACCATCCAGCGCAGCTACTGGATCTGCACCCGCCGCGAACTGCACAAGTCGGTGCGCCTGCGGGTGGTGTGGGATTACCTGCTGGCGCTGTGCGCCGCCGAGCAGGATGAGCTGCTAGCCGAGTAGCGCCTTGCCGGCCAGCAGCAGCGCGGCCACCCAGCCCGCCACGGCGAACAGCTGCTGCAGGCGTGGGCCGGCGATGCGGGCGGCGAGCGGCCGCGCCAGCAGCAGGCCGATGACCGCACCGATGGCGAAGGGCACACCCACCTGCCAATGCATCACACCGGCCACGCTGGCGCTGACCACGCTACCGGTGGACACCAGGGCGATCACCGCCAGCGAGGTGGCGACGATGCTGGTCATGCGCAGGTTGGTGTAGCGGTTCAATGCCGGGATGATCACAAAACCACCGCCCACGCCCAGCAGGCCGGACAGCAACCCCGACATCAGCCCGGTAAAGGCCAGGGCCCGGGCGCAGGGCAGGGTCCAGCGCAAGCGGCCCTGCAAGGGGTTGAGCACGCAGGGCTCGATGAAACGATGGGCGTCATTGGCCTCGCCGCGCAGTTGCCTGGCCGCCTTGCGCCAGATGCGCAGGCAGGCGTAAACCAGCACCCCGGCGAACACCAGTGCCAAGGGTGTATTGGGCAATTGATGGGCGAGCATCAAACCAAAGGGCGCGGCGACGATGCCGATCAGGGCGATGAACAGGGCGGCGCGATAACGTACCAGGCCTTCGCGCAAGCCGAGCAGGGCGCCCACCGCCGCCGCCAGGCCAACGGCGAGCAGCCCGATCGGCGCCGCCTCGACCATGCTCAGGCCCAGGCCGAAGACCAGCAGCGGTACCGCGAGGATGCCGCCACCAGCGCCGGTCAGTGCCAGCACCGCGCCAATGATTGCACCGAGCCCGGCGCCCAGCAGCTGATGTTCGATCACTGCTGCGCCTCGACCACCAGCGGCTGTGGCCGCGCCAACCATTCACGACCCTTGAGCATGGCCTTCCAGTACAGCGGCGGCAGGATCTGCGCTTTCAACAGCCAGGCCAGTCGGGTCGGCTTGCGCCCGTCGAGCAACCAGCGCGGGAAGCTCGGCGCCAGCTTGCCGCCATAGGTGAACTCGGCAAGCACGATCTTGCCGCGCTCCACCGTCAGCGGGCAGGAACCATAGCCGTCGTATTGCGCCAGGGTCGGCAGGCGCCCAAGGGCCACCAGCACGTTGTTGGCCACCACCGGTGCCTGCTTGCGGGCGGCGGCGGCGGTCTTGGCGTTGGTGGTGTTGGCCACGTCGCCCAAGGCGTGGATATTGCCGAACTGGCGGTGGCGCAGGGTGTGCGGGTCGACATCCACCCAGCCAGCGGCATCGGCCAGCGGGCTCTGGCGGATGAAGTCCGGCGCCACTTGCGGCGGCACCACGTGCAGCATATCGAAGGCTTCGACGCGGGTTTCGCTGCTGCCATCGGGCAGGGTGCGAACGAAGGTGGCGCGCTTGTTCGGGCCATCTACCGCCGTCAGGCGATGCTGATAGTTGAGGTCGACGCCGTACTTGTCGATGTAGCTCATCAAGGCCGGCACGTAGTCCGGCACGCCGAACAGCACGGCGCCGGCGTTGAAGAAGCTGGCCCTGACATTGCCGAGCTGGCCATTGCGCAACCAGTGATCGCACGACAGGTACAGGGCCTTCTGCGGCGCACCCGCGCATTTGATCGGCATCGGCGGCTGGGTGAACAGGGCGCGGCCTTGCTTGAGCGTCTGCACCAGTTCCCAGGTGTAGGGCGCCAGGTCGTAGCGGTAGTTGGACGTGACACCGTTGCGCCCGAGTGTGTCGCTCAAGCCTTCGATGTCGCTCCAGTCGAGCTTGAGGCCCGGGCATACCACCAGCTGTTCGTAGCTGACGGCTCGACCACCTTCGAGCAGGACCAGTTGCCCATGGGGGTCGAAGCCTTCGACCCGCGCCTTGATCCAGCGCACCCCACGGGGCAGGGTGGCGGCCATGGTCTGGGCGGTGCTCGGGGCCTTGAACACACCGGCGCCGACCATGGTCCAGCCAGGCTGGTAGTAGTGCACATCGGCGGGGTCGATCAGGCCGATATCCAGTGACGGGTCGCGGGCGAGCAAGCTCGAGGCGGTGGCGATTCCGGCGGCGCCGGCACCGACGATCACCACTTTATGGTGGTCGGCAGGGGATGAATCGGCAGGGGACAGCAAGGCAGGCATGGCGGTGTTCCTTTGAATCTCGTTATGTAGGTGCTGCGCTTTACAGTTTGTTCAGCGGGATCTTCAGGTAGCTCACGCCGTTCTCCTCGGGCTCGGGATACTGGCCGCTGCGCATGTTGATCTGTACCGATGGCAGGATCAGCACGGGCATGTCGAGGGTCTTGTCGCGGGCTTCGCGCATCGCCACGAAGCTGTCCTGGCTGACGCCTTCATGAATATGAATGTTGTCGGCACGTTGCTCGGCCACCGTGGTGACGTAGCGCAGCTCACGGCCGCCCGGCAGGTAGTCGTGGCACATGAACAACTGCGTCTGGTCGGGGAAGGCCAGCAGCCGACGGATCGACTGGTACAAGGTTGTCGCGCTGGCGCCGGGGAAGTCGCAACGGGCAGTACCGTAGTCGGGCGTGAACAGAGTGTCGCCAACGAACACAGCGGTCTCGCCGGCATCCTGGACCATGTAGCTCATGCAGGCCGGCGTATGCCCGGGGGTGTGCAGGGCGCGGGCATGCAGGTTGCCGATACGGAAGCCTTCCTCATCGACGAACAGTACATCGAACTGGCTGCCGTCGCGGGCGAACCCGGGCTCGGCGTTGAACAGGGTGCCGAACACTTTCTGCACCTGGGTGATCAGTGCGCCGATGCCGGTATGGCCGCCGAGTTTTTCCTTGAGGTAGGCCGCTGCGGACAGGTGGTCGGCATGCACATGGGTTTCCAGGATCCACTGAACCTTGGCGCCCAACTCATTCACGCGGGCAATCAGTTGGTCCGCGGATGCCGTGCAGGTACGTCCGGACTTGGGGTCGTAGTCGAGCACGCTGTCGATCAAGGCGCACTGACGCGTCTCAGCGTCCATCACCAGGTAACTGATGGTCGAGGTGGTCTTGTCGAAGAATGCTTCAACATGAAGGTTGTTGCCGATGATCATTGCGCTCTCCAGTTATCCACCGTGCCTCCTTGAAGGCTTAGGCAGTGAACGATGCTTTATCAAGATGCATGCCATGCCTTTCTGATGGGCACGGCGCCCCGTAAATGTGGCATTGCGTCAGGGTAGCCTGCAGGTCAGCGCGCTGCCGCACCGCCAAAGGTGACAGTTGCTGGCAGTCGACTGTCAGCCAATGGCAGTGATTGGCAGTCCTTGCTACGCTCGGCGGGTCTTTCATCTGGTGCTGTCATGCTTGCCGCTTCCCATCCCGCGATTCTCGCGCTGGTGTCCTACCTCGAACACGATGTGCTCCCCAGCATCATCCTGGACACCGACTACAACATCCTTGCCGCCAATGCTGCTTACCGCCGTCAGTTCGGCAGCGACGGTCATGCGCCTGTGGGCGAGAAATGCCACCGGGTCTCGCACCACTATGCAGTGCCTTGCGACCAGGCCGGCGAGCACTGTCCGCTGCGCAAATCGCTGGACAGCAAAGTCCCCGAGCGTGTGCTGCATATTCATCACACACCTCGCGGCCCCGAGCATGTAGATGTGGAACTGCGGCCAATCCTCGATGAGCAGGGAAGGGTGGTGGCCTTCGTCGAGCGACTGACCAGCGTCACCCTGGCATCGGCGCAACCTCAGGAGCAGGGTTTGGTGGGGCGTGCAGCGGCGTTCAAAGCGGCCGTCGCCAGCCTGCAACGGGCGGCACCGGCGCAGATTCCGGTATTGCTGCAGGGTGAGTCCGGTACCGGCAAGGAGCTGTTCGCCCGCGCGTTGCACCTGGGAAGCCCCCGAGCCAACGGGCCGCTGGTAGTGGTGGACTGTACGGGTTTGACCGAGCCTTTGTTCGAGAGCGAGTTGTTCGGCTATGAGAAGGGCGCCTTCACAGGCGCGACTCAGCGCAAGATCGGCCTGGCTGAGGTGGCCCATGGCGGCACCCTGTTCCTTGACGAAATAGGCGAAGTGCCGCTGGCCATGCAGGTGAAGCTGTTGCGGTTGATCGAGTCCGGCAGTTTCCGTCCAGTCGGCAGCACGCGCACGGTTCATTCGGATTTTCGTTTGGTCTCGGCAACCCACAAGCCACTCAAGGAAATGGCTGCTGATGGCACATTCCGGGAAGACCTGTACTACCGCATCAGTGGTTTCCCGATACGGTTACCGGCCTTGCGTGAGCGGGCTGAAGACTTGCCTTTGCTCTGTGAAAGCCTGTTGCAAAGGATGGCGGGCAAGCAGTCTCCCAAGGTGACCGATGAAGCACTCGAACGACTCAGCCTGCATAGCTTCCCCGGTAATATTCGCGAGCTGCGAAATATTCTGGAACGGGCTCGCCTGTTTGCCGATGACGGCCTGATCCGCCCCGAGCATCTTCCCGAGGGCATCCATCCGGTGGTTGATCACAAGGCTTTGCGTGGTCGCAAAGAACATGAAATGCCGCAGTTGGCCCATGCGCTGGAAACCTTCAGGGGGTCTCGAAGCGAACTAGCCGCGTATCTGGGCATGAGCGAACGTACGCTTTATCGGCGTCTCAAAGCCTTGGGACTTTGAAGCGTTCCACGTGGAACACTCATCAGACTGCGCCTCAGCGCACTCGCTCGGCAGTTTGGCCCGAGCGAGTGCAACTCCTGTAAAAGGTTAAAGACGCCTCGCCGGCGAAACTGAATTAAAGCGTCAGCGTGCCTACGATCAAGGTGATGCTCAGGGTGGAAACCAGCGTGGTCCAAGTGATCATGGATGCCATGGCCGGCGCGTCTCCGCCCATCTGCCTTGCCAAGATGTAAGCGTTACCGGCACAGGGAACACAGGCATAAAGCAGCGCCACATTGGCAGCCACACCCGAAGCGCCCATTGCCAGCAATAGCCCGAACGTGATGATTGGCATCAGCATCAACTTTAGACCGACCACATAAACAGTGGCCAGCACACGGTTAGCCTGCAGATTGAACATCAACCCAGCGCCTACCGACATGAGACTCAACGGCGTCGCAGCGCCGGCGAGGTAGGTCATGAACTGCTCGATAGCGCCGCCGAAACTTAGGCCCAGGCCGTTCATTAGCAATCCAAGTATTGCTGCGATGATCAGCGGATTCTTTGCCAACGCGCCAAACATGCCGGCCAGTGATTTCCTGCCGGTATCTCCGAAGTGGTTCAGGACCAGCACACTCATGACATTGGTCAGCACAATCAGGTAAGCGACAAACACTCCAGAGAGTGCTACGCCTTCCACCCCATAGAGGGAATGAGCCAAGGCAATGAACACGTAGGAGTTGTAGCGAACCCCTCCCTGGAAGATCGAGGTGAACAGATCGTTCCTGGTTTTGACGAAAACCCGCCCGAGGAAGATCAGAGTGCCAACAGCCAGCGTCGCCATCATGGTGGCGGCAATGGCCACTGAGGTTTCACCACCGGCAAAATCTGCCCTGCTGACATCCAGTATCAACAAGGCAGGGAAGAACAGGTAATAGACCAACTTGTCCACATACTTCCACCAGCCATCGTCAGTCAGGACCCAGCGCTTGCTGGCATGGCCGACCACAATGAGCAGGAAGATTGGCAGTATCGCGAAGAGGCTGTTGATCATAGTGCTTGGGCTCGTGGCATGAATACTCGAGACTTGACCATTTCCAGCCGACGGTGGCTCCAGAGACTTTTGCTGACAAAGACCCGCTGTACCCAACGTAACGGGTTGGACAAGGCATCCAAAGTCGGTTCGAAGCTATCGCGCGCATGTAGTGTGAAACGGTTGTCGATGTACAGTAGCCGCCCTGGCATGATGTCCAATCCCACCGATACCTGCCTGATCGCCTCACAGAACCGCGCCATCGCATCAGCTGCCGGTTTGCTTAAGACCTCGACCATGTCTGGGTAAAACACTGCGCTGATCTCGGGGAAGTCCAGATCGCCACTTAGCATCGGAACCGGCTCGGTAGCCAATTCGCCTTGGGTTCGCCAGCGATGGGGTACCTTGATTCGATACAACGGCTGACGCAAGCACTCTACCTCGGACTCTTCGAGCAATCCGAGCGCATCACGTGCATCGGCAAGACGCGTCAGCGGCCCGGCCGGGTCGTGGCGAACACCGGCCAATAGCAATCCAAGCGGAGAGAAACTGGCGTTGTCCATGTACTTCAGCGCTGCGTTCTCAATATGAAAATTGAGCTCGACCTCAGACCCCAAGCCCGTGTACTCGCGTTTGGCTGAAGGGCTGGGGATAAGGTTATTGACGATGTCAGCCCCTTCAAACTGAATCGAGTAGGGCTCACCGATCAGAGAAGCAAACGCCATGATCAGATTTTCACTCAGCGTGCCGCTCTTGGCCGCGGGAGTGAATACCCCGGGGTCTGGGGTCGTGAAAACCGCCTCGTCGGTCGGCAGGTTTTCGAATATCAGATAGGGTTTCGGTCGCAGCGAAGCACGTTGGTTGGCCAGCACATCAATCACCCTGCGGGGCAGGTGTGAAGCCGCCATGATGCGCAGATCGGTGATGTAGTTCTGCCCGCCCTGGGGATCATAATTGACCTTGCCAAGACCGCTGGCCAGTTGATTGCGTTCACTATCGGTCAGTGGGTATACACAGGTGCTATCCATCTTGCTTAGTCCTCATTCGCTAATATTTGCGTCCAGGCTGACGCCCTGACTCTTGTGCAGAATGTATGAACTGGCGGGCGCAGGATGTAGGAGGAAGCAAGCAGCAGGGAAGCTGAGAGGGATCAGAGCCGTAGGATCTGTTCCACGTGGAACGAAAAAGGCCAACCCAAATGGGTTGGCCTTTGCGGATATAGCGCAGTCGGGCTGGGTTAGAAGTCCAGGTTGGACACCGACAGCGCGTTGCTCTCAATGAACTCACGGCGCGGTTCGACCGCATCACCCATCAAGGTGTTGAACAGCTGGTCTGCGGCGATCGCATCTTCAATGGTGACCTTCAGCATGCGGCGCACGGTCGGGTCCATAGTGGTTTCCCACAGCTGGTCCGGGTTCATCTCACCCAGCCCTTTGTATCGCTGGATGGTGTGGCGCTTGGTGCTTTCGTTCATCAGCCAGTCGAGCGCTTCCTTGAACTCGGTGACCGACTTGCGACGTTCGCCACGCTTGACGTAGGCACCCTCACCCAACAAGGTACCGAGGTTTTCGCCGAGAGCGACGACGCTGCGGTAGTCATTGCTGCCGAAGAAATCACGGTTGAAGGTCACGTAGCTGGCGAGGCCGTGGGAGGTGGTTTCCACCACGGGCAGCCAGATATTACGTTCCTTGTCTTCGTGCAAGGCAGCCTTGTACACCAGACCGGAACGCTGGCTGTTGTCCAGGCGCAGTTGGAATGCTTTCAGCCACTCGTCCATCTGTGCCTTGTCAGCCAGTTGCTCGAGGGTGACTTTCGGCAGGTAGATGAAGTGCTCGGTCAGCTCTTCCGGGTACAGACGCGACAGGCGCTTGAGTGTCTTCATCACGGCGCGGAATTCGTTCACCAGCGCTTCGAGCTGTACGCCCGAAACGGCAGGTGCCGACTCGTCCAGGTGCAGGCTGGCATCTTCCAGGGCCGACTGGGTCATGTACTCTTCCATGGCCTCGTCGTCCTTGATGTACTGCTCCTGCTTGCCCTTCTTGACCTTGTACAGCGGCGGCTGGGCGATATAGATGTAGCCGCGCTCGACCAGCTCCGGCAGCTGACGGAAGAAGAAGGTCAGCAGCAGGGTACGGATGTGCGAACCGTCGACGTCAGCATCGGTCATGATGATGATGTTGTGATAGCGCAACTTGTCGATGTTGTACTCTTCGCGGCCGATGCCACAGCCCAGGGCGGTGATCAAGGTACCGACTTCCTGCGACGAGATCATCTTGTCGAAGCGGGCTTTCTCGACGTTGAGGATCTTGCCCTTCAGCGGCAGGATCGCCTGGGTGCGACGGTTGCGGCCTTGCTTGGCCGAACCACCTGCGGAATCACCCTCCACCAGGTACAGTTCGGAGAGGGCAGGGTCCTTCTCCTGGCAGTCGGCCAGTTTGCCCGGCAGGCCGGCGATGTCCAGCGCGCCTTTGCGGCGAGTCATCTCACGAGCCTTGCGCGCAGCTTCACGGGCACGGGCAGCGTCGATCATCTTGCCGACAACGGCCTTGGCTTCGTTGGGGTTTTCCAACAGGAAGTCGGCGAAGTACTTGTTCATCTCCTGTTCCACGGCGGTTTTCACCTCCGAGGAAACCAGCTTGTCCTTGGTCTGCGAGCTGAACTTAGGGTCCGGCACCTTGACCGAGATGATTGCGGTCAGGCCTTCGCGGGCGTCGTCACCGGTGGTGGCGACCTTGTTCTTCTTGGCCAGGCCTTCCTGCTCGATGTAGCTGTTGAGGCTACGGGTAAGCGAGGAACGGAAGCCGACCAGGTGGGTACCACCATCGCGCTGCGGGATGTTGTTGGTGAAGCACAGCAGGTTTTCGTTGAAGCTGTCGTTCCACTGCAGGGCGACTTCGACACCGACACCATCGTCACGCTGGACGTTGAAGTGGAAGACCTGGGAGTTGACCGGGGTCTTGTTGGTGTTGAGGTACTCGACGAATGCGCGCAGGCCACCTTCGTACTTGAAGAACTCTTCCTTGCCGCTGCGTTCATCCTTGAGCAGGATGCCAACGCCGGAGTTCAGGAAGGACAGTTCGCGGATACGCTTGGCGAGGATGTCCCAGCTGAAGTGGATGTTCTTGAAAGTTTCAGCCGAAGGCTTGAAGTGGATGTGGGTACCGGTGGTTTCGCTTTCACCGACAATGGCCATCGGTGCCTGTGGCACGCCATGGACGTAGGTCTGCTCCCAGATCTTGCCGCTACGGCGAACGGTGAGCACCAGCTTCTCGGACAGCGCGTTCACCACCGAAACACCGACACCGTGCAGACCACCGGAAACTTTGTAGGAGTTGTCGTCGAACTTACCGCCGGCGTGCAGCACGGTCATGATGACTTCGGCTGCCGACACGCCTTCTTCTTTATGCACGTCGACCGGGATACCACGGCCGTTGTCGCGGACACTGATGGATTCGTCGGTGTGAATGATGACGGTGATGTCATCGCAGTGCCCGGCCAGGGCTTCGTCGATGGAGTTGTCGACCACCTCGAACACCATGTGGTGCAGGCCGCTGCCGTCATCGGTGTCGCCAATGTACATGCCGGGACGCTTGCGTACGGCATCCAGCCCTTTCAGCACTTTAATGCTGGAGGAGTCGTACGTTTGATTTTCGCTCATGCCTTCACTCCCGATGGTCGTGGGTCTGGGTGATACGGCCCTGTTCCACGTGGAACAAAGCGACTGGCGTTTCCGTTTGCCAGCCTTCCCTCAGAAATTCGTGGTCTACACAGGTGATGAACACCTGGCAGTTCAATTCTTCAAGCAAGCGGCACAGGGCGCGGCGGTGCTGCTCGTCCAGTTCGGACGGCAAGTCATCCACCAGATAAATACACTGACCACGACGAACCTGGCTGACCAGATGGCCCTGGGCAATTCGCAGGGCACAGACAACCAGCTTCTGCTGCCCGCGCGAAAGGATGTCGGCCGCGTTGTTTGCACCCAATCGCAGGCGCAGATCAGCACGCTGTGGCCCGGCCTGGGTATGGCCCATCTGCTGATCACGAAGGAGAGAGGTAGCGAGGACTTCGTTGAGTTCCCGGTCCTTGTCCCAGCCTCGGTAGTAGCTCAGGGTCAACCCTTCCAGCTCGACCAGTTCGCTCAGGGTTCGCTCGAAGACGGGCTTCAAGGCCTTGATATAGTTGCGACGGTATTCATCTATCTCCGCACTGGCGAGACACAACTCCCGATCCCAGGCGGCTTGCGAAACGGCGTCAAGTGTACCATGCCGCAGCCATGAGTTCCGCTGCCGCAGGGCCTTCTGCAGGCGTTGCCAGGTGGCCATGAAGCGTGGTTCCACGTGGAACACGCCCCAATCGAGGAACTGCCGGCGTACCTTGGGCGCCCCTTCGAGCAACCTGAAACTGTCGGGGTTGATCAACTGCAGGGGCAGCATTTCGGCGAGCTGCGCAGCACTGCGTGCGTTCTGCCCGTCAATACGGATGGTGAAATCACCTTGGCGTTCACGCGAAACGCCCAGGTTGCTTGTGCCACCTTCAGCCAGTTCTACCTGGCCAAAGACCGTGCAGGTGGGCTGTTCGTATTGAATGACCGGGTTCAACCGCGTGCTGCGGAACGAGCGCGCCAGCCCAAGCAAGTGCACGGCTTCGAGCACGCTGGTTTTGCCGCTGCCATTGTCGCCGTACAGGATGTTGATGCGGGGGGAGGGTGAGAGGGTCACCGGGTGCAGGTTGCGCACCGCGGTGACCGAAAGCCGTAGAAGGGACATTTCGCCTGCTACGGGTTACAGACGCATCGGCATGACAACGTAGGACGAGTCATCATTGCCGGCTTCCTGTACCAGGGCGCTGCTGTTGGAGTCCGACAGAATCAGGCGCACCTGCTCAGTGGTCATGACACCCAGCACGTCCAGCAGGTAGCTGACGTTGAAACCGATCTCCAACGAGCTGCCGTTGTAGTCGACGCTGATCTCTTCTTCCGCTTCTTCCTGCTCAGGGTTGTTGGCCTGGATCTTCAACTGGCCAGCCGCCAGTTGCAGGCGAATACCACGGTACTTCTCGTTCGACAGGATCGCGGTACGGCTGAACGCTTCACGCAGCGCCTGACGATCGCCGACCACCAGCTTGTCGCCGCCTTTTGGCAGCACGCGCTCGTAGTCCGGGAACTTGCCGTCGACCAGCTTGGAGGTGAAGGTGAACTCACCGGTGGTAGCGCGGATATGGTGCTGGCCAAGGACGATGCTGACCATGCCTTCCGGGTCGGTGAGCAGGCGCGCCAGCTCAAGGATACCTTTGCGCGGCACGATGACCTGGTGACGTTCGGCCTGGCCGATCGGTGCCTGCATGGCGCACAAGGCCAGGCGGTGGCCATCGGTAGCTACCGCGCGCAGGGTGTCGGTCGACACTTCCAGCAGCATGCCGTTGAGGTAATAGCGCACATCCTGCTGGGCCATGGCGAAGCTGGTGCGCTCGATGAGGCGGCGCAGCTTGCTCTGTTCCAGGTTGCAGGTCAGCGAACCCGGGCCTTCTTCCACGGTCGGGAAGTCATTGGCGGGCAGGGTGGACAGGGTGAAGCGGCTGCGGCCGGCCTTGACCAGCAGTTTCTGCTCGTCGACCTTGATGTCGATCAGCGCATCGCTGGGCAAGCTCTTGCAGATGTCCATCAGCTTGCGCGCCGGGACAGTGATCTCGCCCGGCTCGGCAGGCTCTTCCAGCTGAACGCGGCCAACCAGTTCGACTTCCAGGTCGGTACCGGTCAACGACAGCTGCTGGCCTTGTACCACCAGCAGGACGTTGGACAGGACCGGCAAGGTCTGGCGGCGCTCGACGACGCCTGCGACCAGTTGCAGGGGTTTCAACAGGGCTTCGCGTTGAATGGTGAAATGCATGGTCTAGTCCCTTGCCTTCAATTAGCTACGCAGACGGCCATCAGGTCGTCAGTGTGCGCAGCAGGTTCTTGTAGTCCTCGCGGATGTCCGCGTCGGATTCCTTCAATTCGTTGATCTTGCGGCAGGCGTGCAGCACGGTGGTATGGTCGCGGCCGCCAAACATGTCGCCGATTTCCGGCAAGCTGTGGTTGGTCAGCTCCTTCGACAGGGCCATGGCCACCTGGCGCGGGCGCGCTACCGAGCGCGAACGGCGCTTGGACAGCAGATCGGAGATTTTGATCTTGTAGTACTCGGCCACGGTGCGTTGGATGTTATCCACACTCACCAGTTTGTCCTGCAGCGCCAGCAGATCCTTGAGCGATTCACGAATCAGCTCGATGGTGATATCGCGGCCCATGAAGTGCGAGTGAGCGATCACCCGCTTCAAGGCACCTTCGAGTTCACGTACGTTGGAACGGATGCGTTGGGCGATGAAGAACGCGGCATCGTGCGGCAGCTCGACCTTGGCCTGGTCGGCCTTCTTCATCAGGATCGCCACGCGGGTTTCCAGCTCCGGTGGCTCGACAGCCACCGTCAGGCCCCAACCGAAGCGCGACTTCAGGCGCTCTTCCAGGCCTTCGATCTCTTTCGGGTAGCGGTCGCTGGTGAGAATCACCTGCTGACCGCCCTCGAGCAGGGCGTTGAAGGTGTGGAAAAACTCTTCCTGCGAACGCTCCTTGCGGGCAAAGAACTGGATATCGTCGATCAGCAGCGCATCGACCGAGCGGTAGAAGCGCTTGAATTCGTTGATCGCATTCAGTTGCAGGGCCTTGACCATGTCGGCGACGAAGCGCTCGGAATGCAGGTAGACGACCTTGGCATTCGGGTTCTTCTTCAGCAGGTGGTTACCCACAGCATGCATCAAGTGCGTTTTACCCAGGCCGACACCGCCATACAGGAACAGTGGGTTGTAGCCGTGCTTGGGGTTGTCCGCGACCTGCCAGGCAGCCGCACGGGCCAACTGGTTAGACTTACCTTCCACGAAGGTTTCGAAGGTGAAGGTGCGGTTCAGGTAGCTGGTGTGCTTGAGCGCGCCTTCGACCTGCACCGTACGTTGCTCGGTGCGACCGGTTGCAGCGGGTGCCGAGCTGGGCTCGGCCATGCTGTCGAAGCTGTTGCGCGAAGCGGACTCTTCGATGTCGCTGGTAACCGGCTCGGCCACCGGCGCCATGACCGGCTCGCTCGGCAGCACCATCGGTGCGGCAGGCTGAACCTGAGCCTGCTGCGCCAAGGTTGCGGCGACGGCGGCGCTTACCGGCGCATTCGGGGCAGCCCGCGCAGCAGAACTGCGACGGCTACCTATTAATAAGGAAAGCGCCGGCGCAATGCCGTTGCCGTTTTCGCCCAACAGCTCGAGCAGACGACCCAGGTACTTTTCATTGACCCAATCGAGCACGAAGCGGTTGGGCGCGTAGACGCGCAACTCGTCGCCTTCGGCTTCGACCTGTAGCGGACGGATCCAGGTGTTGAATTGCTGGGCAGGCAGTTCATCGCGCAGAAGCTCCACGCACTGCTGCCAAAGTTCCACTGACACGGATATCCCCTGAGTTGAAAGCCGGATGAGGCAAAACAAACCGCCATTGTACCGGGCGGGCGGTCAGTTATCCACATATGAGGCCGTATGCAGACCCGGTGAACAAGCCAAAATCCGACCAAAACATCACCTTGCGGTGTGAATAAGCCCTGTGGATAACGCTACATGAGGGCTATGCACAACCCTGAGCCCCGACCTGTGGATAATTCACCTGTGGATAAATGGCGTTTTGCTGCACAGGTTTTACGCAGGCCCGGCACAGAGAAGGCACCTGTTACCGACAAGGTTTCAAATCTCTGTACAGCTTGCAGATATTGGGCTGCGTCGTGTTATCCACAGAAGGTTATCCACTTAAGATCTATAAGTTCTTCAGAAAAGCTTTTTATATGCCTTTCTTATTTTTTTCATTTTGAGCGTTGGTATGCAGCCCCTTCCTTGGCCAAGCCTGACCGCTGACCACTGGGCACCCTTCATAAGGAATGGCTGGTTGGAAATTGACCTATGGGCTTGCTTTCTCTAGAATCGCCGATCTCTTAAAAAGGGGGCCCTTCCGGCCCGTTGTCGACCAACCCAGGTAACACGCCATGAAACGTACTTTCCAACCAAGCACCATCAAGCGCGCACGCACCCACGGTTTCCGTGCCCGTATGGCCACCAAGAACGGCCGCGCCGTTCTGTCGCGTCGTCGTGCCAAAGGCCGTAAGCGTCTGGCCATTTGATTTTTCGGCACAGGTGGTGAGTCAGGACTTCAGTCGGGAAAAGCGACTGCTTACACCCCGGCACTTCAAAGCGGTCTTCGACTCCCCAACCGGCAAGGTTCCAGGGAAAAACCTGCTTATCCTTGCCCGCGAGAACGGCCTCGATCACCCACGCCTCGGCCTGGTGATCGGCAAAAAGAGCGTCAAGCTCGCCGTTCAACGCAATCGCCTGAAACGCCTGATGCGCGATTCGTTCCGCCTGAACCAGCAGCTGTTGGCGGGTTTGGATATCGTGATCGTCGCGCGCAAGGGGTTGGGCGAAGTGGAAAACCCAGAATTGCACCAACACTTTGGCAAGCTCTGGAAGCGACTGGCTCGCAGTCGGCCCTCTCCAGCGGTCAACGCCAATCCCGCAGGGGTAGACAGTCACAATGCGTAAACTGGCCCTCGTTCCGATCCAGTTCTACCGTTACGCCATCAGCCCCCTGATGGCCAGTCACTGTCGTTTCTATCCCAGCTGTTCCTGTTACGCATACGAAGCCATCGAAAACCATGGCCTCTTGCGTGGTGGGTGGCTGGCCGTTCGTCGCCTGGGGCGTTGTAATCCGTGGAACGACGGCGGTTTCGATCCCGTTCCACCAGCTCCTTCCTCCCGAACTTCTTCGATAGCCGAGTAATCATGGATATTAAACGCACGATCCTGATCGTCGCCCTGGCAATCGTGTCCTACGTCATGGTCCTCAAGTGGAACCAGGACTACGGCCAGGCTGCCCTGCCGACTCAGAATACTGCTGCCAGCACTGCTGCCCCGGCCTTGCCGGATACCGTCCCGGCCGGAACCGCCGGCGCCAGCGCCGATGTGCCGAGCGCCAATGCTGAATCCAGCCCTGCGGAACTTGCTCCGGTTGCCGTCAGCAAGGACCTGATCCGGGTCAAGACCGACGTCCTGGACCTGGCTATCGACCCGGTCGGTGGTGACATCGTCCAGCTGACCCTGCCGAAATACCCACGCCGTCAGGACCATCCGGACATTCCGTTCCAGCTGTTCGACAACGGTGGCGAGCGTGTCTACCTGGCACAAAGCGGCCTGACCGGTGTCAATGGCCCGGATGCCCGTTCCACTGGTCGCCCGCTGTATGCCGCGGAGCAGAAGAGCTTCCAGCTGGCCGACGGCCAGGATCAACTGGTCGTCGACCTGAAGTTCAGCGAGAACGGCGTCAACTACATCAAGCGCTTCAGCCTCAAGCGCGGTGAGTACGACCTGACCGTCAGCTACCTGATCGACAACCAGAGCGGCCAGGCGTGGAACGGCAACCTGTTTGCCCAGCTCAAGCGCGACGCCAGCGGCGACCCGTCGTCGAGCACTGCCACCGGCACCGCTACCTACCTGGGCGCTGCCCTGTGGACAGCTGCCGAGCCGTACAAGAAAGTGTCGATGAAAGACATCGACAAGGGCAGTTTGAAAGAAAATGTGACCGGCGGCTGGGTAGCCTGGCTGCAGCACTACTTCGTGACCGCCTGGATCCCGGCCAAGGGCGACAACAACGCCGTCCAGACCCGCAAGGACAGCCAGGGCAACTACATCATCGGTTACACCGGCCCGGCACTCAGCGTTCCTGCTGGCGGCAAGGTCGAAACCAGCGCCATGCTGTACGCCGGCCCGAAGATCCAGTCCAAGCTCAAAGAGTTGTCCCCAGGCCTGGAACTGACCGTCGACTATGGCTTCCTGTGGTTCATTGCCCAGCCGATTTTCTGGCTGCTGCAACATATCCACAGCCTGCTGGGTAACTGGGGCTGGTCGATCATCGTCCTGACCATGCTCATCAAGGGCCTGTTCTTCCCGCTGTCGGCTGCCAGCTATCGCTCGATGGCGCGCATGCGTGCCGTGGCGCCGAAGCTTGCTGCACTGAAGGAACGCTTCGGTGACGATCGCCAGAAGATGTCCCAGGCGATGATGGAGCTGTACAAGAAAGAGAAGATCAACCCGCTGGGCGGCTGCCTGCCGATCCTGGTGCAGATGCCGGTGTTCCTGGCCCTGTACTGGGTACTGCTGGAAAGCGTCGAGATGCGCCAGGCCCCATGGCTGCTGTGGATCACCGACCTGTCGATCAAGGATCCGTTCTTCATCCTGCCGATCATCATGGGCGCGACCATGTTCATCCAGCAGCGCCTGAACCCGACGCCGCCGGATCCGATGCAGGCCAAGGTGATGAAAATGATGCCGATCATCTTCACCTTCTTCTTCCTGTGGTTCCCGGCTGGCCTGGTGCTGTACTGGGTTGTGAACAACTGCCTGTCGATCAGCCAGCAGTGGTACATCACTCGCCGTATCGAGGCCGCGACCAAAAGCGCAGCCGCTTGACAGGCCGCTACGCTAGCCTGTGAATAAAAACGCCCCCTCGTGGGGCGTTTTTGCTATCTGTCTTTCGAATTCGTTGTAGAGGCTTCGAGCATGAATACTGTGCGTGAAACCATCGCCGCCATTGCCACTGCCCAGGGCCGCGGCGGTGTCGGTATCGTCCGCTTGTCCGGCCCACTGGCCAGCCAGGCCGGGCAGACCATCACCGGCCGCAGCCTGACCCCGCGCCACGCCCACTATGGCCCGTTCCGCGATGCCGATGGCCTGGTGCTGGACGAGGGCATCGCGCTGTTCTTCCCCGGGCCGAATTCTTTCACCGGCGAGGATGTGCTGGAGCTGCAGGGCCATGGCGGCCCCGTGGTGATGGACATGCTGCTGCAGCGTTGCCTGCAACTGGGCTGCCGTCTGGCGCGGCCGGGCGAGTTCAGCGAGCGTGCGTTCCTCAATGACAAGCTCGACCTGGCCCAGGCCGAGGCCATTGCCGACCTGATCGAGGCGAGCTCTACCCAGGCCGCGCGCAATGCGTTGCGCTCGCTGCAGGGGGCGTTCTCCAAGCGTGTGCATGGGCTGACCGAGGCGCTGATTGCCTTGCGTATCTATGTCGAAGCCGCCATCGACTTCCCGGAGGAGGAAATCGACTTTCTCGCCGATGGCCATGTGTTGCGCATGCTCGATGATGTGCGCACCGAGTTGTCCACAGTGCAGCGCGAAGCCGGGCAGGGCGCCTTGCTGCGCGATGGCATGACCGTGGTCATCGCTGGCCGGCCGAATGCCGGCAAGTCCAGCCTGCTCAACCAGCTGGCAGGCCGTGAAGCGGCGATCGTCACCGATATCGCCGGCACTACCCGGGACATCCTGCGTGAACATATCCACATCGACGGCATGCCGCTGCACGTGGTCGATACCGCAGGACTGCGCGATACCGATGACCATGTGGAAAAGATCGGCGTAGAGCGGGCGTTGAAGGCCATCAACGAGGCCGATCGGGTGCTGTTGGTGGTCGACTCCACGGCGCCTGAAGCCAGCGATCCTTTTGCCCTGTGGCCAGAATTCCTCGATCAGCGCCCGGATCCGGCCAAGGTCACGCTGATCCGCAACAAGGCCGACCTCAGTGGCGAGCAGGTTGGCCTGGAGCTGAGTGACGACGGGCATGCAACCATCACCCTGAGTGCCAATGACAGCGACATGGGCCTGGACTTGCTGCGTGATCATCTCAAGGCCTGCATGGGCTATGAACAGACCGCGGAAAGCAGCTTCAGCGCGCGCCGTCGCCACCTGGAAGCGCTGCGCCAGGCCAGCAGCCATCTTGAACATGGCCGTGCTCAGCTGACCCTTGCCGGCGCGGGTGAGTTGCTGGCCGAAGACCTGCGCCAGGCTCAGCAAGCCCTGGGTGAAATCACCGGGGCATTCAGCTCGGACGATCTGCTGGGGCGAATCTTCTCCAGCTTCTGCATCGGCAAGTAATCCCTTCTCGGCTCCCCCTGCAAGCGCTGCCTGGCGCTTGTTGCGGGGGACCATGCGGTAACTCCCCCCCCTGATCCTTCGCTATACGACCGTTCGTCGCCTGATATTTTCATCAACAGGCAGGCGAGCGCTCCGCCTGTGCTCTGTGGAAAACTCGCCTTCAGCTCCGTTGATAACCACGCTTTTTTGTTGAGGAAAATGCGGCCTGTGGGTAACAGCTACTTTCATCCACAGGTTAAACAATCTTGTCCAGACCCCACAGGGCTACTTAGACCCAGGGTTATGAATTGCTGTAAGTCCCGTAGCTAAAGGCCTAAATACAGTTATCAACAGGCAGGCAGGGCCCTAAACATAAACATAAAAACAAAGCTTTTATAAATTTTTCTTCTTTGATTTCTATTGCCTGCCATTCATCCACAGGCTGATCAAAATTTGCTCAGACGGTTTCTTTGAAGGGGGGTAAGTCCCTATACTTGTCCGCTTACCTTCTCTATTCGTAAAAACAGGCACGAGGTGCGTGGTGGATTTCCCTTCCCGTTTTGAAGTGATCGTCATCGGCGGCGGCCATGCCGGTACCGAGGCTGCGCTTGCGTCTGCACGCATGGGTGTGAAAACCCTGCTGTTGACCCATAACGTGGAAACCCTCGGTCACATGAGCTGCAACCCGGCCATCGGTGGCATCGGCAAAAGCCATCTGGTCAAAGAGATCGATGCGCTTGGCGGCGCCATGGCGCTGGCCACCGACAAGAGCGGCATCCAGTTCCGCATCCTGAACAACCGCAAGGGCCCGGCCGTACGTGCAACCCGGGCACAGGCCGACCGCGCCATCTACAAGGCGGTGGTGCGCGAAATCCTGGAAAACCAGCCGAACCTGTGGATATTCCAGCAGTCCTGCGATGACCTGATCGTCGAGCAGGACCAGGTGAAAGGGGTGGTCACGCAGATGGGCCTGCGTTTCTTCGCCGAGAGCGTGGTACTGACCACTGGCACCTTCCTCGGTGGACTTATCCACATCGGCCTGCAGAACCACTCCGGCGGTCGCGCCGGCGACCCGCCTTCGATTGCCCTGGCCCACCGCATGCGTGAACTGCCGCTGCGCGTCGGCCGGCTGAAAACCGGCACACCGCCGCGCATCGATGGCCGCTCCGTGGATTTCTCGGTAATGACCGAGCAGCCCGGCGACACGCCGATCCCGGTGATGTCGTTCATGGGCAATGCCCAGATGCACCCGCGCCAGGTCAGCTGCTGGATTACCCACACCAATGCGCGCACCCACGAGATCATTGCCTCGAACCTTGACCGTTCGCCGATGTACTCGGGTGTGATCGAAGGCATCGGTCCGCGCTATTGCCCGTCGATCGAAGACAAGATCCACCGCTTTGCCGACAAGGAAAGCCACCAGGTGTTCATCGAGCCGGAAGGCCTGACCACCCATGAGCTGTACCCCAACGGTATCTCGACTTCGCTGCCGTTCGACGTGCAGCTGGAGCTGGTTCGCTCGATCCGCGGCATGGAAAACGCCCACATCGTTCGCCCGGGTTACGCCATCGAGTACGACTACTTCGACCCGCGCGACCTCAAGTACAGCCTCGAGACCAAGGTCATCGGCGGCCTGTTCTTCGCCGGCCAGATCAACGGCACCACCGGTTACGAAGAGGCCGGCGCCCAGGGCCTGCTGGCTGGGACCAACGCCGCGCTGCGCGCGCAGGGCCGCGAAAGCTGGTGCCCGCGCCGTGACGAGGCCTACATCGGTGTGCTGGTAGACGACCTGATCACCCTGGGTACGCAAGAGCCCTACCGCATGTTCACCTCGCGCGCCGAATACCGGCTGATCCTGCGCGAAGACAACGCCGACCTGCGCCTGACCGAAAAAGGCCGCGAGCTGGGGTTGATCGACGACGAGCGCTGGGCCGCTTTCAGCGCCAAGCGCGAAGGCATCGAGCGCGAGGAGCAGCGGCTGAAAAGCACCTGGGTACGCCCGGGCACGCCACAAGGCCAGGCCATTGTGGATAAGTTCGCGACCCCGCTGAACCATGAATACAGCCTGCTCAACCTGCTGGCTCGCCCGGAAGTCGACTACGCTGGCCTGATCGAAGCCACCGGTGGCGACGTGATCGATCCGCAGGTCGCCGAGCAGGTCGAGATCAAGACCAAGTACGCCGGCTACATCGACCGTCAGCAGGACGAGATCGCCCGGCTACGTGCCAGCGAAGACACCCGCCTGCCTGTGGATATCGACTACACCTCGATTTCCGGCCTGTCCAAGGAGATCCAGGGCAAGCTCGGCGAAACCCGTCCAGAGACGCTTGGCCAGGCTTCGCGTATCCCGGGTGTCACGCCTGCGGCGATTTCCCTGTTGCTGATTCACTTGAAAAAACGCGGCGCAGGCCGCGAATTGGAGCAAAGCGCTTGAGTTCCCTGGTCACCCCGCAACACGCCGAAGAGTTGTCCACAGGTGCGCGCCAGCTCGGTGTCGAGCTGAACGCGCAGCAGCACGAACTGCTGCTGGGTTACCTGGCCCTGTTGATCAAATGGAACAAGGCCTACAACCTCACCGCTGTGCGTAACCCGGACGAGATGGTGTCGCGCCACCTGCTCGACAGCCTCAGCGTCATGCCGTTTATCCACAATGACACCCAGCGTTGGCTGGATGTCGGCAGCGGTGGCGGCATGCCCGGCATCCCGTTGGCTATCCTGCATCCGCACAAGCAAGTGACGGTGCTCGACAGCAACGGCAAGAAGACCCGCTTCCTGACCCAGGTGAAAATGGAGCTGAAGCTGGACAACCTCACGGTTATCCACAGCCGGGTCGAAGAGGTTCAGCCCGAGCAGCCGTTCTGCGGGATCATCTCGCGCGCTTTCAGCAGCATGGAAAATTTCACCAACTGGACCCGCCACCTGGGTGACGCCCGCACGCAATGGCTTGCAATGAAAGGGCTGCATCCTGCCGATGAACTGGTAGCATTGCCCGCAGACTTCACAGTGGAAAGCGAGCAGGCCCTGACCGTTCCAGGTTGCCAGGGCCAGCGCCATCTGCTGATACTGCGCCGCAAGGCATGACTGGGAACACACGCAACAATGGCTAAGGTATTCGCAATCGCGAACCAGAAAGGTGGTGTGGGCAAGACCACCACCTGTATCAATCTCGCCGCATCGCTGGCCGCGACCAAGCGCCGCGTGCTGCTGATCGACCTCGATCCGCAGGGCAACGCCACCATGGGCAGCGGTGTGGATAAACACGAGCTCGAACATTCGGTGTACGACCTGCTGATCGGGGAGTGCGACCTGACCCAGGCCATGCACTACTCCGAGCACGGTGGTTACCAGCTGCTGCCGGCCAACCGCGACCTGACCGCCGCCGAGGTGGTCCTGCTCGAGATGCAGATGAAGGAAAGCCGCCTGCGCAACGCCCTGGCGCCGATCCGCGAGAGCTACGACTACATCCTCATCGACTGCCCGCCGTCGCTGTCGATGCTGACCCTCAACGCCCTGGTCGCCTCCGATGGCGTGATCATCCCCATGCAGTGCGAGTACTACGCACTGGAAGGTCTCAGCGACCTTGTGGATAACATCAAGCGCATCGCCGCACGGTTGAACCCGGCGCTGAAGATCGAAGGCCTGCTGCGGACCATGTACGACCCGCGCCTGAGCCTGAACAACGATGTTTCGGCGCAGCTCAAGGAACACTTCGGCGACCAGCTGTACGACACGGTGATCCCACGCAACATCCGCCTGGCCGAGGCGCCGAGCTTCGGCATGCCGGCGCTGGCCTACGACAAGCAATCCCGTGGCGCGCTCGCCTATCTTGCGCTTGCCGGGGAACTGGTTCGCCGTCAGCGCCGTCCATCACGCACTGCACAAACAACTTAAGGAATCCGCATGGCCATCAAGAAACGCGGTCTCGGACGTGGGTTGGATGCACTGCTCAGTGGTCCTTCCGTCAGCGCGCTCGAAGAGCAGGCTGTCAAGATCGACCAGAAAGAACTGCAACAGCTGCCGGTCGAGCTGATCCAGCGCGGCAAGTATCAGCCTCGCCGCGACATGGATCCCGAGGCGCTGGAAGAACTGGCGCACTCGATCCGCAACCACGGTGTCATGCAACCGATCGTGGTCCGCCCGATCGGCGACAACCGTTACGAGATCATCGCCGGTGAGCGCCGCTGGCGCGCCACCCAGCAGGCCGGCCTGGACAGCATCCCGGCCATGGTCCGCGAGGTGCCCGACGAAGCCGCCATCGCCATGGCGCTGATCGAGAACATCCAGCGTGAAGACCTCAACCCGCTGGAGGAGGCGATTGCCCTGCAGCGCCTGCAGCACGAGTTCGAACTGACCCAGCAGCAAGTGGCCGATGCCGTCGGCAAGTCGCGGGTGACCGTGGCCAACCTGCTGCGCCTGATCTCGCTGCCCGAGGCGATCAAGACCATGCTCGCCCACGGCGACCTGGAGATGGGTCATGCCCGTGCCTTGCTCGGCCTGGACGAAGCCCGTCAGGAAGAAGGGGCGCGTCATGTTGTCGCACGTGGCCTCACCGTGCGCCAAACCGAGGCACTGGTGCGCCAGTGGCTCAACGGCAAACCTGATCCGGTCGAACCGAGCAAACCTGATCCGGATATCGCCCGCCTCGAACAGCGTCTGGCAGAGCGCCTGGGCTCGGCGGTGCAAATCCGCCATGGCAACAAGGGCAAAGGCCAGTTGGTCATTCGTTACAACTCGCTTGACGAGTTGCAAGGTGTGCTTGCTCACATCCGCTGAAACAATTCCCGTTGTAGCGTGCAGTCGGAAATCACTACCCAATAGTTGAATAGGGGTTAATCCGCCCCTATACTCTGCGCGCATTTTGTCGGCACAAATTATGCCAAGTCATTGCTGACCAGGCAGTCGACTTCCGAGGAGCAGTTGTGATGGAAATCCGCACGCCAAACCGCCTGCCTTTCCATCGCTGGGCGGTTTTCCCGGTACTGCTGGCTCAATTTGTTGTACTGCTGCTGGCAACATTGGTGTTGTGGCAGTGGAAAGGGGGAGTCAGTGGATATTCAGGCCTCTGTGGGGGACTGATTGCCTGGCTGCCCAATATGTATTTCGCCTGGAAGGCTTTTCGCTTCAGCGGAGCCCGAGCGGCGCAGGCCATCGTCAAGTCGTTTTACGCTGGCGAGGCAGGCAAGATGATTTTGACGGCAGTGCTGTTTGCACTGACCTTCGCAGGAGTGAAGCCATTGGCGCCGTTGGCAGTATTCGGCGTCTTCGTGCTGACCCTTATGGTCAGCTGGTTCGCGCCCCTGCTGATGAATAAAAGACTTTCGAGACCTTAGGGCGTTTGAGGCAACCATGGCAGAAGAAACCGCTTCGGGTTATATCCAGCACCACTTGCAGAACCTGACCTACGGTCAACTACCAGACGGCAGCTGGGGCTTGGCCCATTCGGCTGCAGAAGCCAAGGCAATGGGCTTCTGGGCGTTCCACCTGGACACCCTGGGCTGGTCCGTTGCGATGGGTCTGATCTTCCTGATCATCTTCCGCATGGCGGCCAAGAAGGCGACTTCCGGCCAGCCTGGCGGCCTGCAGAACTTCGTCGAAGTACTGGTGGACTTCGTCAATGGCAGCGTGAAGGACTCCTTCCACGGCCGCAGCGCGGTGATCGCCCCGCTGGCGCTGACCATCTTCGTCTGGGTGTTCCTGATGAACGCCATCGACCTGGTACCGGTCGACTGGTTGCCGTGGGCTGCACAGAAGCTGTCCGGCAACGAGCACATCTTCTTCCGCGCCGTGCCGACCACTGACCCGAATGCGACCCTGGCCATGGCCTTCAGCGTGTTCGCCCTGATCATCTTCTACAGCATCAAGGTCAAGGGCCTCGGCGGCTTCATCGGCGAGCTGACCCTGCACCCGTTCGGCAGCAAGAACATCTTCGTGAAGATCCTGCTGATCCCGGTGAACTTCCTGCTCGAATTCGTCACCCTGATCGCCAAGCCGATCTCGCTGGCACTGCGTCTGTTCGGCAACATGTACGCCGGCGAACTGGTGTTCATCCTGATCGCGGTGATGTTCGGTTCCGGCCTGCTGTGGCTGTCCGGCCTGGGTGTGGTGCTGCAATGGGCGTGGGCGGTGTTCCACATCCTGATCATCACCCTGCAAGCCTTCATCTTCATGATGCTGACCATCGTCTACCTGTCGATGGCGCACGAAGATAACCATTAAGACCGCCTGGCGTGTCTGATAGCCTTCCCCGCCCGTTTGGGGGGAGGGCTTAAAAAGTCCGCAAGGGCATGCTGTACCAAACGATTTGTTTTACCGCTTCAAACTAAAAACCTAACCAATACGACGTAAAAGTCGGGAGGAAAGATGGAAACTGTAGTTGGTCTGACCGCTATCGCTGTTGCTCTGCTGATCGGCCTGGGTGCTCTGGGTACCGCCATTGGTTTCGGCCTGCTGGGCGGCAAGTTCCTGGAAGGCGCTGCTCGCCAGCCAGAAATGGTTCCAATGCTGCAGGTCAAAATGTTCATCGTTGCCGGTCTGCTCGACGCCGTAACCATGATCGGTGTTGGTATCGCTCTGTTCTTCACCTTCGCGAATCCCTTCGTTGGTCAGATCGCCGGCTAATCACTCGTTTTTACGAGTTGATTGCTGTGATGGACAAAGACCGAGCGAGGTGTTGGCGTGAACATTAATGCAACCCTGATTGGCCAAACCGTTGCTTTCTTCATTTTCGTAGCTTTCTGCATGAAGTACGTATGGCCTCCGGTCATCACTGCCCTGCAAGAGCGTCAAAAGAAGATCGCCGACGGCTTGGACGCTGCCAACCGCGCAGCTCGCGACCTGGAGCTGGCCCAAGAGAAAGCGGGTCAGCAACTGCGTGAAGCGAAGGCACAGGCAGCTGAAATCATTGAGCAAAGCAAGAAACGCGCTGCTCAGCTTGTAGACGAAGCCCGTGAACAGGCTCGCGTCGAAGCTGACCGTGTGAAGGCCCAGGCTCTAGCCGAGATCGAACAGGAAATTAACAGCGTCAAAGACGCCCTGCGTGCCCAAGTGGGTGCCCTGGCTGTTGGCGGTGCTGAAAAGATCCTTGGCGCCACAATCGATCAAAACGCGCATGCGGAGCTGGTTAACAAACTGGCCGCTGAAATTTAAGCGAGGGCGATCATGGCAGAACTGACCACGTTGGCCCGACCTTACGCTAAGGCTGCCTTCGAGCACGCCCAGGCCCATCAGCAACTGGCCAATTGGTCAGCCATGCTCGGCCTGGCTGCTGCGGTGTCGCAAGACGACACCATGCAGCGCCTGCTCAAGGCCCCGCAACTGACTAGCGCAAACAAGGCCGCCGCATTCATCGAAGTGTGCGGTGACAAGTTCGACACTCAGGCACAGAATTTCATTCATGTTGCCGCGGAAAACGACCGTCTCCTGCTTCTGCCGGAGATTGCCGCTCTGTTCGACCTGTACAAGGCCGAGCAAGAGAAATCCGTGGACGTGGAAGTCACCAGTGCTTTTGCGTTGAACCAAGAACAGCAAGACAAACTCGCCAAGGTTCTCAGTGCACGGCTCAGCCGGGAAGTGCGCCTGCACGCGACGGAGGATGCCAGCCTGATCGGCGGCGTCGTTATCCGCGCCGGCGACCTGGTAATCGATGGCTCGGTTCGCGGCAAGATCGCGAAACTGGCCGAAGCATTGAAATCTTGAGTTTGAAGGGGCAGCAGAGCAATGCAGCAACTCAATCCTTCCGAAATTAGTGAAATCATCAAGGGTCGCATCGAGAAACTCGATGTCGGCTCCCAAGCCCGTAACGAAGGTACCGTCGTTTCGGTATCCGACGGTATCGTGCGGATCCACGGTCTGGCCGACGTCATGTACGGCGAAATGATCGAGTTCCCTGGCAGCGTCTTCGGCATGGCACTGAACCTGGAGCAAGACTCCGTAGGTGCGGTGATCCTGGGTGCCTATGACACCCTCGCCGAAGGCATGAGCGCCAAGTGCACCGGCCGCATCCTGGAAGTTCCGGTTGGTAAGGAACTGCTGGGCCGCGTCGTTGACGCACTGGGTAACCCAATCGACGGTAAAGGTCCTCTGGGCAACACCCAGACCGACGCGGTCGAGAAAGTGGCCCCGGGCGTGATCTGGCGTAAGTCGGTAGACCAGCCTGTACAGACTGGCTACAAGTCCGTCGACGCCATGATCCCTGTCGGCCGTGGCCAGCGCGAGCTGATCATCGGTGACCGCCAGATCGGCAAGACCGCCATGGCCATCGACGCCATCATCAACCAGAAAGACTCCGGTATTTTCTGCGTTTATGTTGCAGTCGGCCAAAAGCGTTCCACCGTTGCCAACATCGTTCGCAAGCTGGAAGAAGCCGGCGCCCTGGCCAACACCATCGTGGTCGTTGCCAGTGCTTCGGAATCCGCCGCACTGCAGTTCCTGGCGCCATACGCCGGCTGCACCATGGGCGAGTTCTTCCGTGACCGCGGTGAAGACGCCCTGATCGTCTACGATGACCTGTCCAAACAGGCCGTTGCCTACCGTCAGATCTCCCTGCTGCTGCGCCGTCCACCAGGACGTGAAGCGTATCCAGGCGACGTGTTCTATCTCCACTCCCGTCTGCTGGAGCGTGCATCGCGCGTTTCGGAAGAGTACGTCGAGAAGTTCACCAACGGCGCAGTCACCGGCAAAACCGGTTCCCTGACCGCTCTGCCGATCATCGAAACCCAGGCTGGCGACGTTTCCGCGTTCGTTCCGACCAACGTGATCTCGATCACCGACGGTCAGATCTTCCTGGAATCGGCCATGTTCAACTCGGGCATCCGCCCTGCAGTTAACGCCGGTGTTTCGGTATCCCGCGTAGGTGGTGCCGCTCAGACCAAGATCATCAAGAAGCTGTCCGGTGGTATCCGTACCGCTCTGGCTCAGTACCGTGAACTGGCTGCATTCGCCCAGTTCGCTTCCGATCTGGACGAAGCGACCCGCAAGCAGCTGGAGCATGGTCAGCGCGTAACCGAGCTGATGAAGCAGAAGCAGTACGCGCCAATGTCGATCGCCGACATGGCCCTGTCGCTGTACGCCGCTGAGCGTGGTTTCCTGACTGACGTAGAAGTCTCCAAGGTCGGCAGCTTCGAGCAAGCGCTGATCGCCTTCTTCAACCGTGATCACGCCGAACTGATGGCCAAGATCAACGTGAAGGGTGACTTCAACGACGAAATCGACGCTGGCATGAAAGCCGGTATCGAGAAGTTCAAGGCCACCCAGACCTGGTAAGCCGCAGCGGGGGCTCCGGCCCCCGCTTGCTAACCTGATAGGTGATACATGGCAGGCGCAAAAGAGATTCGCAGTAAGATTGCGAGCATCAAAAGCACGCAAAAAATTACCAGCGCCATGGAGAAAGTGGCGGTAAGCAAGATGCGCAAGGCACAAATGCGCATGGCTGCTAGCCGTCCTTACGCGGAGCGTATCCGCCAGGTGATCGGTCATCTGGCCAACGCCAACCCGGAATACCGCCACCCGTTCATGATCGAGCGCCCTGTAAAGCGCGTTGGTTATGTCGTGGTGTCGAGTGACCGTGGTCTGTGCGGTGGCTTGAATACCAACCTGTTCAAGGCCCTGGTCAAGGACATGAGCGTAAACCGCGAACAGGGCGTTGAAATCGACCTGTGCGTGATCGGCAGCAAGGGTGCGACTTTCTTCCGCATCTTTGGCGGCAACGTCGTAGCCGCGATCAGCCACCTGGGCGAAGAGCCATCGATCAACGATCTGATCGGCTCCGTCAAAGTGATGCTGGACGCCTACCTGGACGGCCGTATCGATCGCCTTTCGGTGGTTTCGAACAAGTTCATCAATACCATGACCCAAAAGCCGACGGTCGAGCAATTGGTACCGTTGGTGGCAACCCCGGATCAGGATCTCAAGCATCACTGGGATTACCTGTACGAACCCGACGCAAAAGAGCTGCTGGACGGCTTGATGGTGCGTTACGTGGAGTCGCAGGTATACCAGGCGGTGGTCGAGAACAACGCTGCTGAACAAGCGGCCCGGATGATCGCCATGAAGAACGCCACAGACAACGCCGGTGATTTGATCAAAGAGCTGCAGTTGATCTACAACAAGGCGCGTCAGGCTGCGATCACCCAGGAGATCTCGGAAATCGTCGGCGGCGCTGCCGCGGTTTAACGGTTCAAATATTCAGAGGATCCAGCTATGAGTAGCGGACGTATCGTTCAAATCATCGGCGCCGTCATCGACGTGGAATTCCCACGTGACGTCGTGCCGAGTGTTTACAACGCGCTGAAAGTACAAGGCGCGGAAACCACCCTGGAAGTTCAGCAGCAGCTGGGCGACGGCGTGGTTCGTACCATTGCGATGGGCTCGACCGAAGGCCTGAAGCGCGGTCTGGATGTCGTCGACACCGGCGCTGCCATTTCCGTTCCAGTTGGTAAGGCCACTCTGGGCCGTATCATGGACGTTCTGGGCAACCCGATCGACGAAGCCGGCCCGATCGGCGAAGAAGAGCGTCGCGGTATCCACCAGCCAGCGCCTTCGTTCGCTGACCAGGCAGGCGGCAACGACCTGCTGGAAACCGGCATCAAGGTTATCGACCTGGTTTGCCCGTTTGCCAAGGGTGGTAAGGTTGGTCTGTTCGGTGGTGCCGGTGTCGGCAAGACCGTAAACATGATGGAACTGATCCGTAACATCGCCATGGAACACAGCGGTTACTCCGTGTTCGCTGGTGTGGGTGAGCGTACTCGTGAGGGTAACGACTTCTACCACGAGATGAAGGATTCCAACGTTCTCGACAAGGTAGCGCTGGTCTACGGTCAGATGAACGAGCCACCAGGAAACCGTCTGCGCGTAGCGCTGACCGGCCTGACCATGGCTGAGAAGTTCCGTGACGAAGGTAACGACGTTCTGCTGTTCGTCGACAACATCTATCGTTACACCCTGGCCGGTACCGAAGTATCCGCACTGCTGGGCCGTATGCCTTCGGCAGTAGGTTACCAGCCGACCCTGGCTGAAGAGATGGGCGTGCTGCAAGAGCGCATCACTTCGACCAAAGAAGGTTCGATCACCTCCGTACAGGCCGTATACGTACCTGCGGACGACCTGACCGACCCGTCGCCAGCGACCACCTTCGCCCACTTGGACGCCACCGTCGTTCTGTCCCGTGACATCGCCTCCCTGGGTATCTACCCAGCGGTCGACCCACTGGACTCGACTTCGCGCCAGCTGGACCCGAACGTGATCGGCAACGAGCACTACGAGACCGCTCGTGGCGTTCAGTATGTTCTGCAGCGCTACAAAGAGCTGAAAGACATCATCGCGATCCTGGGTATGGACGAACTGTCCGAAGCCGACAAGCAACTGGTTGCCCGCGCTCGTAAGATCCAGCGCTTCCTGTCGCAGCCGTTCTTCGTGGCTGAAGTCTTTACCGGCTCGCCAGGCAAGTACGTTTCGCTCAAGGACACCATCGCTGGCTTCAGCGGCATCCTCAAAGGTGACTACGACCACCTGCCAGAACAAGCGTTCTACATGGTCGGCAGCATCGACGAAGCGATCGAGAAAGCCAAGAAACTGTAATCCCGGCGCCCCGCAAGGGGCGCTAATCAGGTTGAGGCAAGCAGATGGCTATGACAGTCCATTGCGACATCGTCAGCGCGGAAGGAGAGATCTTCTCCGGCCTGGTCGAGATGGTAGTAGCGCACGGTAACCTGGGTGATCTTGGTATCGCTCCGGGCCACGCGCCGCTGATCACCAATCTCAAGCCTGGTCCGATCACGCTGACCAAGCAGGGTGGCACTCAAGAGGTGTTCTACATCTCCGGTGGCTTCCTCGAAGTGCAGCCGAACATGGTCAAGGTTCTTGCCGACACCGTGCAGCGCGCTGCCGACCTGGACGAAGCTCAGGCTCAGGAAGCCCTCAAGGCTGCCGAGAACGCGCTGAACACCAAAGGCTCGGACTTCGACTACGGCGCTGCTGCCGCACGTCTGGCCGAGGCCGCAGCTCAGCTGCGTACTGTCCAGCAAATGCGCAAAGGCAAGTAATCTGGCTTTGGCCAGTCACTTCCGCTGCGATTGAGTTAAAGGGTAGCCTCGGCTACCCTTTTTCTTTTTCAAGAATTTAGTCCCCGGTCATTTCCCTGACCGCCCAGGATTGGTAGCCAGTCAATGTCCCTCGATATCGTCATTCTCGCCGCAGGCCAAGGCACCCGTATGCGCTCGGCACTGCCCAAGGTGCTGCACCCGGTTGCCGGCAACTCCATGCTCGGCCATGTTATCCACAGCGCTCGCCAACTGCAGCCCACGGGCATCCACGTGGTCATTGGCCACGGTGCGGAGCTGGTGCGTGAACGCCTGGCCGCGGACGACCTGAACTTCGTCATGCAGGACAAGCAACTGGGCACTGGCCACGCTGTCGCCCAGGCCCTGCCGGCAGTCACCGCCGATACCGTGTTGGTGCTCTACGGCGATGTGCCGCTGATCGAGGTGGATACCCTGCAGCGCCTGCTGGCCAAGGTCAGCGCCAGCCAGTTGGGCCTGTTGACAGTCAACCTCGCCGACCCGACCGGCTATGGCCGCATCGTGCGTAACGAGCAAGGCGAGGTCACCGCAATCGTCGAGCACAAGGATGCCAGCGAAGCGCAGAAGGCGATCAAAGAGGGCAACACCGGTATCCTCGCCATGCCGGCGGCGCGCCTGGCCGACTGGATGGGCCGCCTGTCCAACAACAACGCCCAGGGCGAGTACTACCTCACCGACGTGATCGCCATGGCCGTGGCCGATGGCCTGGTGGTCGCCACCGAGCAGCCCCACGACCCGATGGAAGTGCAGGGTGCCAACGACCGCCGCCAGCTGTCGGAGCTTGAGCGTCACTATCAACTGCGCGCAGGCCAGCGCCTGATGGCTCAGGGCGTCACCCTGCGCGACCCGGCACGTTTCGATGTGCGTGGCGAGGTGACTGTCGGGCGCGATGTGCTGATCGATATCAACGTCATCCTCGAGGGCAAAGTGGTCATCGAGGACAACGTGCAGATCGGCCCCAACTGCGTGATCAAGGACAGCACCCTGCGCAAGGGCGTGGTGGTCAAGGCCAACAGCCATCTTGACGGTGCCGTGATGGGCGAAGGCAGCGATGCCGGCCCGTTCGCCCGCCTGCGCCCAGGCAGCGTGCTGGAGGCCAAGGCCCATGTGGGTAACTTCGTCGAGCTGAAGAACGCCCACCTGGGCGAAGGTGCCAAGGCTGGCCACCTGACTTACCTGGGCGATGCCGAGATCGGCGCGCGTACCAACATCGGCGCGGGCACCATCACCTGCAACTACGACGGCGCCAACAAGTTCCGCACTGTAATGGGCGAGGACGTGTTCATCGGCTCCAACAACTCCCTGGTGGCGCCTGTGGAAATCCAGGCCGGTGCCACCACTGCCGCAGGCTCGACCATCACCCAGACGGTCCCGGCCGGCCAGTTGGGCGTGGCGCGTGCACGGCAACGCAACATCGAAGGCTGGAAACGGCCAGAGAAGATCAAGAAGAGCTGAGTTATCCACAGCTGCTTTGCTGAAGGCCGACTTATGTGAATAAGTCGGCTTTTTTGTCGGTGCTTGACTAAACATCGATCTTGGGTTTTGATTGCGCCACTTAACTTTCGAATCGAAACTTAAAACGGCCATGTCGAAACGAAACACCCCCCAGCGTCGCCACAATATCCTGGCTTTGCTCGCCGAGCAGGGCGAGGTGAGCGTCGATGCCCTGGCCAAACGTTTCGAAACCTCGGAAGTGACCATCCGCAAGGACCTCGCTGCCCTGGAAGCCAATGGCCTGCTGTTGCGTCGTTACGGTGGCGCCGTGACCATGCCCCAGGAGCTGCTGGCGGATACGGTACAGCCGGTGTCGCAGTACAAGCAGGCCATTGCCCGGGCCGCAGTCGAACGCATCCGTGAGCACGCGCGCATCATCATCGACAGCGGCAGCACCACCGCGGCGATGATTCCCCAGCTCGGGCGCCAGCCTGGCCTGGTGGTGATGACCAACTCGCTCAACGTGGCCCGCGCCATCAGCGAGCAGGAACACGAGCCGGTGCTGCTGATGACCGGCGGCACCTGGGACCCGCATTCGGAGTCGTTCCAGGGCCAGGTGGCCGAGCAGGTTCTACGCTCATACGATTTCGACCAGCTGTTCATCGGCGCCGACGGCATCGATCTGGAACGTGGCACCACCACCTTCAACGAACTGCTGGGCCTGAGCCGGGTCATGGCCGAAGTGGCCCGCGAGGTGATCGTGATGGTCGAGTCGGACAAGGTCGGCCGCAAGATCCCCAACCTGGAGCTGCCCTGGAGCAGCGTCAATACCCTTATTACCGATGATCGCCTGCCCGTTGAGGCACGCGACCGCATTCAAGCCCGCGGCATCAATCTGATCTGCGCCGCTATCAGCTAGGAGCAACAACTTATGTGTGGAATCGTTGGTGCCGTTGCCGAGCGCAATATCACAGCAATCCTCATCGAGGGCCTCAAGCGCCTTGAGTACCGTGGTTACGACAGTGCCGGCCTGGCCGTCTACAGCCAGCAGGGCGGCCTCGAGCGTCGCCGCCGTATCGGCAAGGTCAGCGAGCTCCAGGCCGCCGTCAGCGCCGAACCGCTGGCCGGGCAGCTCGGTATCGCCCACACCCGTTGGGCCACCCACGGAGCGCCGACCGAAGGCAACGCCCACCCGCACTTCTCTGGCCATGACGTGGCCGTGGTGCACAACGGCATCATCGAAAACCACGAAGCCCTGCGCGAAGAGCTCAAGCAACTGGGTTACGTGTTCACCTCGCAAACCGACACCGAGGTGATCGTTCACCTGATCCACCACCTGCTCAAGACCATCCCGGACCTGACCGACGCCCTCAAGGCTGCGGTCAAACGCCTGCATGGCGCCTATGGCCTGGCCGTGATCAGCGCCAGCCAACCCGACCGCCTGGTCGCTGCCCGCAGCGGCAGCCCGCTGGTGATCGGCCTGGGCCTTGGCGAGAACTTCCTGGCGTCCGACCAGCTGGCCCTGCGCCAGGTCACCGACCGCTTCATGTACCTGGAAGAAGGCGATATCGCCGAGATCCGCCGTGACCAGGTCCAGATCTGGGACCAGGCCGGCCAGCCGGTCGAGCGCGAGACGGTGCAGTACCACGAAGGCGCCGAAGCGGCAGAGAAGGGCAACTATCGCCACTTCATGCTCAAGGAGATCCACGAGCAACCGACCGTGGTACAGCGCACCCTCGAAGGCCGTCTGGCCAAGGACCACGTGATGGTCCAGGCGTTCGGCCCCCAGGCAGCCGAGCTGTTCGCCAAGGTGCGCAACGTGCAGATCGTCGCCTGTGGTACCAGCTACCACGCGGGGATGGTCGCCCGTTACTGGCTCGAAGAGCTGGCCGGCATTCCCTGCCAGGTGGAAGTGGCCAGCGAGTTCCGCTACCGCAAGGTGGTAGTGCAGCAGGACACCCTGTTCGTCTCCATCTCGCAGTCCGGCGAAACCGCCGATACCCTGGCCGCCCTGCGCAATGCCAAGGAATTGGGCTTCCTCGGTAGCCTGGCGATCTGCAACAAGGGCATCAGCTCGCTGGTGCGCGAATCCGACCTGACCCTGCTGACCCTGGCCGGCCCGGAAATCGGCGTCGCCTCCACCAAGGCCTTCACCACCCAGCTGGTGTCGCTGATGCTGTTGACCTTGGCCCTGGGCCAAGTACGTGGCACGTTGGCTGACGGTGTGGAAGCCGAACTGGTGGAAGAGCTGCGCCGCCTGCCGGCCCGCCTGAGCGAAGCCCTGGCGATGGACGGCGTGGTGGAGAAGATCGCCGAGCTGTTCGCCGACAAGCACCACACCCTGTTCCTCGGCCGTGGCGCACAGTACCCGGTAGCCATGGAAGGTGCGTTGAAGCTCAAGGAAATTTCCTATATCCACGCCGAAGCCTACCCGGCCGGTGAGCTCAAGCACGGCCCCTTGGCGCTGGTCGACAACGACATGCCGGTGGTCACTGTGGCGCCGAACAACGAGCTGCTGGAAAAGCTCAAGTCCAACCTGCAGGAGGTGCGCGCCCGTGGCGGCGAGCTGGTGGTGTTCGCTGACGAGAACGCCGGCATGAGCAATGGCGAGGGCACCCACGTGATCAAGGTGCCGCACATCGCCGACGCCCTGGCGCCGATCCTCTACACCATCCCGCTGCAACTGCTGTCGTACTACGTTGCCGTGCTCAAGGGCACCGACGTCGACCAGCCACGCAACCTGGCCAAGTCGGTGACGGTGGAGTAACAGGCAGACTCTGCGCTAATGCCAGTCAGTTAACGTTTCATCGCCACTAATGGGGCTGCTGCACAGCCCTTCGCGGGTAAACCCGCTCCCACAGGTTTCGCGCCAGCTTGAGGCTTTGCGCAATCCTGTGGGAGCGGGTTTACCCGCGAAGGGCCGCAAAGCGGCCCCATTTGTCTTTTCCGGGACCGCGTTTTCGAATCCCACGACTTACGTGAAGTCCATCGCACGTCCGTCGACAAGGAAGTTTCCTACAGCATGCGTCTGGCATGGATCAATGTTTTCACACAGCGTTTGCCCTAACGTCGCGACTCCCCAGTCATCAAGGACGACAACAAATGCAGACTCTGGAACGAAAGCACGATATCCAGCCACTCGACGGCGCCGAACTGACCCTGCTGGTCAACGGCCTGCCAGCGGTGGCCAGCGCCGGAGAGACTGTCCTCAGCGTGCTCAATGCCATTGGCCTGCGCCAGCTGGCGCGCAATGACCACGACCAGCTCAGCGGCGCCTTTTGCGGCATGGGTGTATGTCACTGCTGCCTGGTGCAGATCGACGGGCGGCCCAAGCGTCGGGCGTGTCAGACGGTGGTCAAGCCGGGCATGCAGATCGAGACCGAAGTAAACCGCGTACAAGGGGAGGCCCGCTCATGAGCCTTCGTCCTGTGATCGTGGGTGGCGGCTCGGCCGGCATGGGCGCGGCCATCGAGCTGGCGGAACACGATGTGAATTGCCTGCTGTTCGATGAAGCCTCGCGCCCCGGCGGCGTGGTCTACCGTGGCCCGTTGCGTGCCGGCGTAGACCTCGGTTACCTCGGCCCTCGCTACGCCAAGGCCCTGAACACCCTGCACGAGGATTTCGCCGCCAACGCCAGCCATATCGACCTGCGCCTGAACCACCGCGTGGTGGGCGGCGATGACCAGCGCCTGATGGTGCTCGATGCCGACGAACAACTGCACGAGATCGACTATTCCCACCTGCTGCTGGCCGCCGGCTGCCATGAGCGCAATGTGCCGTTCCCCGGCTGGACCCTGCCGGGGGTGATCCTTCTGGGCGGGCTGCAACTGCAGATCAAGAGCGGCGTGGTCAAGCCGCTGGGCAGCACCCTGATCGCCGGTACCGGGCCGTTGCTGCCTTTGGTTGCGTGCCAGCTGCATGCCGCCGGGGCCAAGGTCAGCGGAGTCTATGAAGCCTGCGCGTTCAACCGCATCGCCAAGGAAAGCCTGGCGCTGATGAACAAGCCGCAGCTGTTCCTCGATGGCCTGAGCATGCTCGCCTACATGAAGCTCAATGGCATCCCCATGCACTACGGTTGGGGCGTGGTGGCGGCCACGGGCGAGGATGAGCTGCGCGAGGTCAGCGTCGCGCCCTATACCCAGGACTGGAAGCCGGACATGACCCGCGTGCAGCGCGAGACGGTGCAAACGCTGGCAGTGGGCTACGGCTTCATCCCACGCACCCAGCTCAGCCAGCAACTGGGCCTGGAACACGGTTTCAGCGAAGACGGCTATCTGCGCGCGGTGTGCAACGTGTGGCAGCAGAGCAGCCGCCCGAACACCCACCTGGCGGGTGACATGGCCGGTATCCGTGGCGGTGAGGCGGCAATGCTGACCGGGCGTATCGCCGCGGTGTCGATGCTCCTGCAGATGGGCAAGCTCGATGCCGAACAAGCCATCGAACGGCGCGAGCTGTACCTGGGCAAGCTCGCCGCGATCAAGCGCTTCCGCGCAGGTGTGGAGCGCTTCACCGCACGGGGGGCGGCGCAGGTCGAACTGCCCCAGGCCGACACGGTGATCTGCCGTTGCGAACACGTCACCCGCGAGCAGATCGACCTGGCGCTGGAACAGGGCGTGCAGGACATGGCCAGCCTGAAGATGCGCACCCGGGTGAGCATGGGCGACTGCCAGGGGCGCATGTGCGTCGGTTACTGCAGCGATCGCCTGCGCAGCGCCACCGGGCGCCAGGATGTCGGCTGGCTGCGGCCACGCTTCCCGGTGGACCCGATCCCGTTTTCCGCATTCGCACACCTCGGCACGGAGGCCTGAGCATGGCCAAGCACTACGACATCATCATCGCCGGTGGCGGCGTGATCGGCGCGTCCTGCGCCTACCAGCTGTCCAAACGCAGCAACCTGAAAATCGCCCTGATCGACAGCAAGCGCCCGGGCAACGCCACGCGCGCATCGGCGGGTGGCCTGTGGGCCATCGGCGAATCGGTGGGGCTGGGTTGCGGGGTGATCTTCTTTCGCATGATGTCCTCGCGCAGCAAGCGCGAGGCCAATGGCGCGGCGGTGGTGGTCGACTCCAGTACCCCGCATATCCTGCCGCCGTGCTTCTTCGACTTCGCCCTGCAGTCCAACGCGATTTATCCACAGCTGCACCGTGAGCTGATCGAGCGCCACGGCATGGACTTCAAGTTCGAGCGCACCGGGCTCAAGTACATCATCCAGGATGACGAGGACCAGCTGTACGCCGAGCATATCGTCAAGCAGATCCCCCATCTGGCCGACCAGGTGCGCTGGCTCGACCGCGACGCACTGCGGGCTTCGGAGCCGGCGGTAACGCAGCAGGCCAATGGCGCGCTGGAGTTCCTCTGCGATCACCAGGTCAGCCCGTTCCGCCTGGGCGACGCGTTCCTGGAGGCGGCGCGGCAGAACGGTGTCGACCTGTACCCCAACGTGAATGTCACCGGGGTGCTGCATCAAGGCTCGCGGATCAAGGGCGTGCGCACTGCCGAAGCCGGCGAGTTCCACTGCCACACACTGATCAACGCCGCGGGCGCCTGGGCTGCCGAGCTGAGCGAGTGGGCGACGGGCCTGAGCATTCCGGTCAAGCCGGTAAAGGGCCAGATCGTGTTGACCGAACGCCTGCCCAAGCTGTTGGACGGCTGCATCACCACCAGCGATTGCTACATGGCGCAGAAGGACAATGGCGAGATCCTGATCGGCAGTACCACTGAAGAGAAAGGCTTCGATGTCAGCAACACCTTCCCGGAGATCAGCGGGCTGGTGCAGGGGGCCATCCGTTGCGTGCCGGAGCTGGCGCAGGTGAATCTCAAGCGCACCTGGGCCGGGCTACGTCCGGGGTCGCCGGATGAGCTGCCGATCCTGGGGCCTGTGGATAATGTCGAGGGGTACTTCAATGCCTGTGGACACTTCCGCACCGGGATCCTCACGTCGGCGATCACCGGGGTGTTGCTGGACAAGGTTGTCCACAACGAGCAGTTGCCGCTGGATATCACGCCGTTCCTGGCGTCGCGGTTTAGGGATGGTGTGGACCAGAAGCTGGCGCACGGCTGAAGGGCGAATGTGGGAGCGGGCTTGCCCCGCGATATCGTCGGCAGGTACAACAATGTTGCCTGGCCTGGCGCAATCGCGGGGCAAGCCCGCTCCCACAGGGGCGAACGATCGACCTGCCGATCAGATCTGCATCGCCATCCCATCCACATTCATCGCCGCCTGGCGCAGGGCCTCGGAGCGGGTCGGGTGTGGGTGGCAGGTGAGGGCGATGTCTTCGGCCGAGGCCGAGAACTCCATGGCCACGCAGAACTCGCCGATCATTTCGCTGACGCTCGGGCCGACCAGGTGCACACCCAGCACCTCGTCGGTGTTGGCGTCGGCGAGCACCTTGGCGAAGCCTTCGGTCTCATGGTTGATCTTGGCGCGGCTGTTGGCGGTGAAGGGGAACTTGCCGACCTTGTAGGCACGGCCTTCGGCCTTGAGCTGCTCTTCGGTCTTGCCCACCGTGGCCATCTCCGGGCGGGTGTAGATGACGCCCGGGATCAGGTTGTAATTGACCTCGTGCGGCTTGCCGTGGATGCGTTCGATGCAGGCCACGGCTTCGTCTTCGGCCTTGTGCGCCAGCATCGGGCCGGAGGTGACGTCGCCGATCACCCAGATGCCCGGGACCGAGCTGCGGTGATGGTCGTTGACCAGCATGCCGCGCTTGTCGGTCTCCAGGCCCACGCTCTCCAGGTTCAGGCCCTGGGTGTACGGGCGACGGCCGATGGCCACCAGCACATAGTCGGCTTGCAGGGTTTCGGCGGCGCCACCGGCGGCGGGCTCCAGGGTGAGGCTGACGCCATCGGCCGATGGCGTGGCCTGGGTGACCTTGCTGCCCAGCTTGAATGTCATGCCTTGCTTGGCCAGGGCCTTCTGCAAGGTCTTCGCGGTTTCCGCATCGGTGCCTGGGCAGATGCGGTCCAGGTACTCGATGACCGTCACCTGCGCGCCGAGGCGGCGCCACACCGAACCCAGCTCCAGGCCGATCACGCCGGCGCCGATCACGATCAGGTGCTTGGGCACCTGGGGCAGGGAGAGGGCGCCGGTGGAGTCGATGATGCGCTGGTTGTCGATGGTCACGCCCGGCAGCGGGGTCGGTTCGGAGCCGGTGGCGATGACGATGTCCTTGGCCTGCAAGGTGGTTTCGCTGCCGTCCTCGGCCTTGACCACGACCTTGCCGACGCCGTCCAGGCGGCCCCAGCCCTTGACCCAGTCGACCTTGTTCTTGCGGAACAGGTACTCGATGCCCTTGGTCAGGCCGGTCACGCTTTCGTCCTTCTGTTTCATCATCTGCGCCAGGTTCAGGCTCGGCTTGACCTCGATGCCCAGGTGCGCAAACTCGTCACCGCTGGCCGCCTCGAACAGCTCGGAGGCGTGCAGCAATGCCTTGGAGGGCATGCAACCGACGTTCAGGCAGGTGCCGCCGAGGGTCGAACGGCCTTCCACGCAGGCCACGCTCATGCCCAGCTGGCCGGCCCGGATCGCTGCGTTGTAGCCGCCGGGGCCGCCGCCGATGATCACCACGTCATAGGATTTCATGGGTTAGTTACTCCAAGGGTGAGGAAGCGAAGAGGGGCATAAGGTTAGTCTGAGTGCGAAGGATTGTATACAATCTGCTGCGTTAGCCGTGCCAGATAGTTCTAGACCATGGTCGCGGTTAACGGAAACTTCGTACGAATGAACTACCCTCATGCGGTGGCGTCCGACTTGATAAGACGTGGCGTTCCGAATCCGTGAAAGGGAGGGTCATGAATGCTTGCGCAACTTCCACCCGTTTTGCAGAGCCTGGACATACCGTTGCGCGTCAAGCTGTGGGACGGCAACCAGTTCGATCTGGGGCCCAGCCCGCAGGTCACCATCGTGGTCAAGGACCCCCAGCTGATCGCCCAGTTGACCCACCCGAACCTGGAAGCGCTGGGTTCGGCTTTCGTCGAAGGCAAGCTGGAGCTCGAAGGCGATATCGGTGAAGTGATCCGGGTGTGTGACGAGCTCAGCCAGACGCTGCTCAAGGACGAGGACGACGTGCTGCCGCAGCGCACCTCCCACGACAAGAGCACCGACGCCGAAGCCATCTCCTACCACTACGACCTGTCCAATGCGTTCTACCAGCTGTGGCTGGACCCGGACATGGTCTATTCCTGTGCCTATTTCAAAGAGCCCGACAACACCCTGGCCCAGGCCCAGCAGGACAAGTTCGATCATCTGTGCCGCAAGTTGCGCCTGCAGGGCGGTGACTACCTGCTGGACGTCGGTTGCGGTTGGGGCGGGCTGGCGCGTTTTGCCGCCCGTGAGTATGGCGCCAAGGTGTACGGCATCACCTTGAGCAAAGAGCAACTGAAACTGGGCCGGCAGCGGGTCAAGGAGGAGGGGCTGGCCGACAAGGTCGACCTGCACATTCTCGATTACCGTGACCTGCCCGAGGATGGCCGCTTCGACAAGGTGGTCAGCGTCGGCATGTTCGAGCACGTGGGCCACGCCAACCTCGAACTCTATTGCCGCAAGCTGTTCAGTGCGGTGCGCGAGGGCGGGCTGGTGATGAATCACGGCATCACCGCCAAGCATGTGGACGGCCGCCCGGTGGGTCGTGGCGCGGGCGAGTTCATCGACCGCTACGTGTTCCCCCACGGCGAGTTGCCGCACATCTCGATGATCAGCGCGCGCATCTGTGAAGCGGGGCTGGAGGTAGTGGACGTGGAGAGCCTGCGCCTGCACTACGCCAAGACCCTCAATCACTGGAGCGAGAACCTCGAGAACCAGTTGCACCGCGCCGCCGCGCTGGTGCCGGAGAAGACCCTGCGGATCTGGCGCCTGTACCTGGCAGGATGCGCCTATGCCTTCAGCAAGGGCTGGATCAACCTGCACCAGATCCTCGCCGTCAAACCTTTCGCCGATGGCCATCACGAGCTGCCGTGGACGCGTGAGGACATCTATCGCTGACGGGCTGCCCGGCGTGCCCCTGTGCGGCACGCCGAGGCGCTACAGGATCGGCGAAATCAAACGCGCGATACGCATCCCCAGTTGCTGCAGGCGATGGGTGTCGCGGCTGTCCTCGGCGGTGATCTCCCTGGCCTGTTCGAAGTCGTTCACCAGCATCTGCTCGACCTGGTCGGCGAAGGCGCGGTCGACGGTGAGCAGGGTGATCTCGAAGTTCAGGCGGAAGGAACGGTTATCCAGGTTGGCGCTGCCAATGGCCGTGACCTCATCATCTACCAACACCACTTTCTGATGCAGGAACCCCGGTTGATAGCGGAACATCCGCACGCCCGCGCGCACCGCCTCGAAGGCGAACAGGCTGGAGGCGGCATAGACGATGCGGTGGTCGGGGCGTGAGGGGATGAGGATGCGCACATCGACGCCGCGCAGCACGGCCAGGCGCAGGGCGGCGAAGATCGCTTCGTCGGGGATGAAATACGGGCTGGTGATCCAGACCCGGCGAGTGGCCGAGTGGATGGCTTCGAGGAAGAACAGCGCGCAGGTTTCCTGGGGGTCGGCCGGGCCGCTGGCCAGGGCCTGGCACAGCACGCCATCTTCAGGGTAGGTGTCCGGCAGGATCAGCGGCGGCAGCTGGCGCGTGGCCCAGTACCAATCCTCGGCGAACGACTCCTGCAGGCAGGCCAGTACCGGGCCGCTGATCTGCACGTGGGTGTCGCGCCACGGCGACAGGCGCGGGTGCGCGCCGAGGTACTCGTCGCCCACGTTATGCCCACCGAGAAAGCCCAGCAGCCCATCCACCACGACGATCTTGCGGTGGTTGCGAAAGTTGACCTGGAAGCGGTTGAACAAGCCGCGGCGGGTGGCGAAAGCCTGTATCTGCACACCGCCGTCGCGCAGCACCTGGCTGTAGCTGGCCGGCAGCGCGTGGCTGCCGACCCGGTCGTAAAGCACGAAGACCCTTACGCCTTCTGCCGCCTTGCGCAGCAGCAACTGCTGGAGCTCTCGGCCGAGCCCGTCGTCGTGGATGATGAAGAACTGCACCAGTACGGTGTCACGGGCCTGGTCGATGGCGGCAAAGATCGCCTTGAAGGTGGCTTCGCCATCGATCAGCAGCTTCACCTCATTATTGGCCAGGCACGGCATGCGCCCCAGCTTGGGCATGGCGCGCAGGGCCGCATAGCTGTCGGACTCACGCGCGGTCAGGGCTTCCTCCACCCATGGCCGCCAGTTGAGATTGGCCATGGCCACGTGCATCTCCTGGTTGGCCTGACGTCGGGCGTTAATGTAGGCATAGAACGAACGGGCACCGAAGATCAGGTAGGGGATGAGCGCGAAGTAGGGGATGAAGAACAGCGGCATGGCCCAGGCGATCGCACCTTGGGCTGTACGCACGGTGAACACGGCATGCAACGCCGCGATGATGCCGAGCAGATGAATCAGGCCGAGCACGTAACCGAAGAAGTAGGGGCTGTGATAATCCATACGCATCCTGCTTGCCGTGAGCACTGCCTTTAACAGACCACGTTCGTGGGGGTGGCTGCAACCTGCAAGGGAAAATGACGTCTAACGGCACAGTCCGGCCGGAGCCGGTAATTCGAGGAGCTTTCATCCATGAAGATTCGTCTGCCACTGCTTGCCCTGGTCGTGGGCCTGGGTAGCCCGTTGGTTCACGCGCAGATGCTGCAACCCGGCCTGTGGGAGCTGACCACCAGCAACATGCAGGTCGATGGCAAGCCGTTACCCGACATGCAGTTCATGCTCGGCCAGTTGAAGAATCTGCCGCCGGAGCAGCGGGCGATGATGGAAGGCGCCTTGGCCAAGCAAGGGATCAGCGTGGGTGGCAAGGGCGTGCGTTCGTGCCTGACCCCGGAGCAGGTCAAGACCAACGATATCCCGCTGCAAGACCCTCAGTCGGGTTGCACCCAGAAGATCACCGACCGCACCGGCAATGTCTGGAAGTTCCAGTTCAGTTGTCCGAAAGCCCAAGGGCAAGGCCAGGCCACCTTCCTCAGCGACAAGGAGTTCCTGACCAAGGTCAACGGCACCTTCAACGCATCGGGTGTGCAGCAGCAGGGCAGCATGGACACGCGGGCGGTATGGTTGGGCAACGACTGCGGCACCGTCAAACCCCGTACTTGATCACCACCGCCAGCGGCTGACAGCGACGGCGTCGTGGGCATGCAGGCTCTCTGCATGTTCCACGCGCACGCTGAACGCGCTCACCCACGGCAACTGGCGCAACGCCAGGTGCAGGCGCCGCGCGGCGTCCTCACAGAACATCAGGTTCTGCCCGTTGGCCAAAGCGAAGGCCTGTTCGTCGGCACGCTTCACGGCGGTTTGCACGGCTGTTCCTAACGCTTGCTCAGCCTGGTCGATCAACTCAGTCAGTGGCCACGCATCAGCGCCTGGCCGCACCTGCAGCTTGGCCGTGCTCCGTTGGCTGTGAGGTGTGGCGACGATGCCACTGCTGCTGCCCAGCCATTGGCGCACGCTGTCCCGGTCCAGCGGTTGGTTGGCGAAGTCCTGGTCGAACTGCGCCTGGATCAACTGCCTGGCCAGTGCGGCCGAGCAGGGGCAAGTGGAGGAGTAGGGAATATCTACGGATAGTTCCACGTGGAACATTTCATCTTTGAGCTGTGCATCGAGCCGCACCGGGTAGCGTTTCCATCCGGCCAGCGGGCTGATCAACGCCGGGCGTTTGAGCAGATGATCGAACTCCAGCCGCAGGTAGGCGGCCCTGGAAAGGCCCTGGTGGCTGGAGAGAAACTGCTCGAGGGTCTGGCGAATCAGCGGCAGGCTCAAGGGGTGGTGTTCGAGCGCTTCCAGCGCCAGGTACAAGCGCGACATGTGAATGCCACGCGTCGCATCGTCGTCCAGGCTGACCCCTGCGCTGGCATGGGCGTTCAGGCTGTGACCTTCCACCTGCAGCGGCAGGGCGATACCGCACATGCCTACCCAGTCCAGCGGCAGGCTGTGCTGGCTGCTTTGCGTGGCGATGTCGGGCAGGGAAAGGCTAAGGCTGGTCATGAAAGGTGTCCTGAAAAAGTAGGGCTCAACGGCAACCACCGAGCAGGCTGCAGTGCAGATCGAAGCGCTGGCCGCTGGAGCTCGAGACGCGATTGAGGGTGGTCCAGCCGACACGCCGGCTGTAACCGACCCAGGCTTCGCCATCGCTGGCCAGGCCAGTGAAGAAGGTGAGCGCGCCGTAGCGGCTGTTGGTTTGTGCCCACAGCCTCTTGCCCTGCACTTCGTAACCGCGCAGGTAGAAGGTGCTGCCTGCGCTGCGCACGCTGTAGTAGTTGCCCTGGCTGTCCTGGCAGGCCAACAGCGTGGCGCTGCGCGTACACAGCGCCAGGTCGGTGCGGGGCATGGCCAGTAAAGAGGCCGGCAGGGCAATCAGCAGCAACGCGCTGGCGCGGGGCAATTTCATCGATGAGGCACTCCAGGCAACCCTTCGGTCGAGACGGCTTGGCGAAATTGTATTGTTATAATATAACATGACGCAATGCATCGTTTCGAATGCGCCTGCCCGATGAGGTCCGTCATGCCCAACCGTCTTCCTGTCACCGTGCTGTCCGGCTTCCTCGGCGCCGGCAAGAGCACGCTGCTCAATCACGTTTTGCGCAACCGCGATAACCTGCGGGTTGCCGTGATCGTCAACGACATGAGCGAAATCAACATCGACGCCAGCGAGGTGCAGCGCAACGTCAGCCTCAACCGCGCGGAAGAAAAACTGGTGGAGATGAGCAACGGCTGCATCTGCTGCACCCTGCGTGAAGACCTGCTGGAAGAGGTTGCGCGCCTGGCGCGTGAGGGCCGCTTCGATTACCTGTTGATCGAGTCGACCGGGATCTCCGAACCGCTGCCGGTGGCCGAGACCTTCACCTTCCGTGACGAACAAGGCCGCAGCCTGTCGGACATGGCGCGGCTGGACACCATGGTCACCGTGGTCGACGGGCTCAACTTCCTGCGTGACTACCAGGCTGCCGACAGCCTGGCCAGCCGCGGCGAGACCTTGGGTGAAGAGGATGAACGTTCGATCAGCGACCTGCTGATCGAGCAGGTCGAGTTCGCCGATGTGTTGCTGCTGAGCAAGATCGATCTGATCGGCCAGCACGAACGTGAAGAGTTGATCGCCATACTGCGCAGCCTCAATGCCCGGGCGCAGATCGTGCCGATGGTCATGGGCCAGGTGGCGCTGTCGCGCATCCTCGATACAGGCCTGTTCGACTTCGATCAGGCGGCGCAAGCGCCGGGCTGGCTGCAGGAGCTGCGCGGTGAGCACGTACCGGAAACCGAGGAGTACGGCATCGCCGCGACCACCTGGCAGGCCCGTCGGCCGTTTCACCCGCAGCGCTTCTTCGACTTTATCAACACGCCTTGGAGCAATGGGCGGCTGCTGCGCTCAAAAGGGTTTTTCTGGCTGGCCAGCAAGTACCAGGAGGCCGGTAGCTGGTCACAGGCGGGCGGCATGATGCGCCATGGCCTGGCCGGGCGTTGGTGGCGCTTCGTTCCGCGCGAGCAATGGCCGCAAGATGAAGCGGATAGGGCGGCGATCCTCAAGCAATGGTCGGTGGACACCGGTGACTGCCGTCAGGAACTGGTGTTCATTGGCCAGAACATCGACTTTGCGCAGTTATCCACAGCGTTGGACGCCTGCCTGCTGAGCGAGGAAGAAATGGCCTTGGGGCCCATGGCCTGGCTACAGCTGGCAGACCCGTTCGGCCCTTGGATCGAGGAGCAGGCGGCATGAAGCTCGCGGCCCAGGTTGTGGATATCTGCCAGGTCTTCGGGCCGTCACCCAAGGTGATGACGGACGTGCTCAAGGATGGCGTCAACCTGGCCGTCTGGCAGCGCCAGTTGCCGGCCCAGGTCGAGGATTTCTGTGCGCTGGTGCTGAGCCTCGGGCAGACACTGGCGGACGAGCGGGTGATCGATGTCGACGAGCAGCAGCCGCCACAGCTGGCGGGGCTGCTCCGGGAAGCGGCCGATCTGCATGGCTACGAAGGTTTCGTCGCCGATGTGGCTTGGCTGGTGGCGGCTTACACCTGCCTGCTTGGTGCACGGCGCATCGGCTTGCGCCTGCGGGTACTGGATGGCGCGATGTGCCCGCGTTTCCATGTGGATAACGTGCCGGTGCGCCTGCTCACCACCTATGCCGGCAGCGCCAGCCAATGGCTGGAGGAGGGCGCGATAGACCGTTCAAGGTTGCAACTCGATCAACCCGCTGTGGATAACATTCGCCAGCTGGCGGCGGGTGACGTGGCGCTGCTCAAGGGCGAGAAATGGCTTGGCAACGAAGGGGCAGGCCTTATCCACCGCTCGCCGCTGACGGCGCCCGGCGAGCGACGCCTGCTGCTCAGCCTTGACTGGCTGGCCTGACGGGGCATAGTGGGCCACGCACTTGCCTGATACCTACCTATGCTGCAGAACATTCCCACCCATGTAATCGCAGGCCCACTGGGCGCCGGCAAGACCAGCCTGATCCGCCAACTGCTGGCGCAGCGCCCGGCCAACGAACGCTGGGCGGTGCTGGTCAACGAGTTCGGGCAGATCGGCCTGGATGCGGCACTTCTGGCGCGTGATGACGATGGCATTGCCATCGGTGAAGTGGCGGGGGGCTGCCTGTGTTGTGTCAATGGCATGCCGTTCCAGGTGGGTCTTGGCCGCTTGTTGCGCAAGGCGCGCCCGCATCGGCTGTTCATCGAGCCCTCTGGGCTGGGCCACCCGCAGCAATTGCTGCAGCAGCTGGGGCAGGCGCCGTGGCAGGCAGTGCTGGCCGTGCAGCCGCTGCTGATGGTGCTGGATGCCCAGGCACTGGCCAAGGAGCAACCGCTGCCTGAAGCGCAGCAGGCGGCTTTATCGGCAACCGCACTATTGGTTTTCAACAAGTCGGCATCTGTGGATGAAGCCAAGCGCCTGTTGATAACTAAGCGATTCCACGGTCTGCCGGGGATATGGACGGATCATGGTGCATTGCCGTTGGACCGCTTACCCGGTTTTTCCACAGCCGCTGACGCCGAGGCGGCGTTGCAGCGGTTGCCTGTGGGCAACTCTAGCGCCGCGTCGTCAGCGCTGTGGATAGATCCATCCGAACCGATGTGCCAGGCCAGTGAGGGTGAAGGGGGTTGGAGTGTGGGCTGGCGCTGGCACCCCAGTCAGCGTTTAGATCCCGCGCAGTTGAACGCCTTCTTGCATGCCTGGCCATGGCGCCGGGCCAAAGGGGTTATCCACAGCCCGCAGGGCTGGCAGTCATTCAACGGCCTTGAAGGCCACGAGCCCGAGTGGCAGCCAAGCGAGTGGCGCAGGGATTCACGTCTGGAATTGATCTTCGCAAAAGCCCAGCCATTGGCCGAGCTGCAAGCCGCGCTGGCGGCCTGCCGACTGGGTGACTGATCAGTTGTGCCAGCGGTTGTGCTCCTGGCGCCACTGCTGCATCTCGATGACGTTGTCGGTGCGTGGCGGGGTCTTGATCTCGAAGGGGTAGGGCGCCAGCTCGATCTGCACACTGTGCGCGCCGAACTGGGTGACGGTGCCCGGATGGCGTTGTTCGCCGGTGACGGTGAATTCGAAGTTGTAGATGCGTGCCAGGCGCTTGCGGCCATTTGCGTCACGCACGAAGGCGATGCGTTTGAGCGCCACGGCGTCGTCCAGCAGCTCGAGGTCGAGCTTTTCGCAATGCTGTTTCACCCGCGCCAGGGCCTTTTCGCGCAGCCCGTGGTTGTGCCATAGCCAGGCGCCAGCGGACGCCACCAGCATCAGGACGAAGATGTTTTCGAGGGTCAGCATTTGCGTAAGCTCCAGACAGGTCGAGCCAGCTTAAAGGGCCGCCGGCCTGTCGTACAGATGGCATTCGGGTTCATACTGCGGGCCGCACATTTGTTCACACAGTTTCGGAATCGTCCTGCATGAAACGTACACCGCATCTGCTCGCCATTCAGTCCCACGTGGTCTTTGGACATGCCGGCAACAGCGCCGCGGTGTTTCCGATGCAACGGGTCGGGGTCAACGTCTGGCCACTCAACACCGTGCAGTTCTCCAATCACACTCAGTATGGACAGTGGTCGGGGGAAGTGCTTGCTCCAGCGCAAATTCCTGCGTTGGTGGAAGGCATTTCCAACATCGGCGAACTGGGCCATTGCGATGCCGTGCTGTCGGGTTACCTGGGCAGTGCCGAGCAAGGGCGGGCAATCCTGGCCGGTGTCGCGCGGATCAAGGCGGTCAACCCCAAGGCGCTGTACCTGTGCGACCCAGTCATGGGCCACGCCGAGAAAGGCTGCATCGTACCCGCCGAGGTGAGCGAATTCCTGCTCGAGCAGGCCGCCACCCAGGCCGACATCCTCTGCCCCAACCAGCTGGAGCTGGACAGCTTCTGCGGGCGCAAGGCGCAATCCCTTGAAGATTGCGTCGGCATGGCCCGTGGGCTGCTGGAGCGTGGGCCGCAGGTGGTGCTGGTCAAGCACCTGAGTTATCCGGGGCGCGCGGAGGATGCGTTCGAGATGCTGTTGGTGACGGCCAAGGAAAGCTGGCACCTGCGTCGCCCACTGCTGGCCTTCCCGCGTCAGCCGGTGGGGGTGGGCGACCTCACCTCAGGTCTGTTCCTGGCTCGGGTGCTGCTCGGCGACAGCTGGGTGCAGGCGTTTGAGTTCGCCGCGGCCGCGGTGCATGAGGTGCTGCTGGAAACCCAGGCCAGCGCCAGCTACGAACTGCAACTGGTACGGGCCCAGGACCGCATTGCCCATCCGCGCGTGCGCTTCGAGGCGCAGCGCCTGGCCTTTTAGTTCGCGTCGGTCTTCAGGTCCTGATAGCGCTGCTCCAGTTCCTGACGGATCTGGCGGCGCTGCTGGCCCTGCAGGAAGCGGCGCTTCTCTTCGCTGTTGAGCGGCTGGCGCGGCGGCACCTTCACCGGGCGGCGATCGTCGTCCACTGCGACCATGGTGAAGAAGCAGCTGTTGGAATGGCGTACCGAACGCTCGCGGATGTTCTCGGTGACCACCTTGATGCCCACTTCCATCGAGGTATTGCCGGTGTAGTTGACCGACGCCAGGAAGGTCACCAGCTCACCGACGTGCACCGGCTCGCGGAAAATCACCTGGTCCACCGACAGGGTGACCACGTAGGTGCCGGCATAACGGCTGGCGCAGGCGTAGGCGACTTCGTCGAGGTACTTGAGCAGGGTGCCGCCGTGTACGTTGCCAGAGAAGTTGGCCATGTCCGGTGTCATCAGGACGGTCATAGTCAACTGGGCGTTTCCAGGTTCCATAGTGAGCTCACGGTGAAGTTGCGCTGAAGCGGGGCTGGTATCTGCTGACACTTCTGTTCCCCTCATAGAGGTTTCCCATCCTGGTACGGGACGTCGGCTGACGCTCCATCGTCACGCCGATCTTGCCATCAGCGGCGCCGGTTCGGCCGATCTGTTTCTGCATATTGCATCGGCATTTTGCGGCAAGGCGCGATGTTAACCTGACGGGGCCCATGCAACGTGGGCTTTTCTATCTATTGCAACAGTATGTGCCTGCTTTCTGCGTCAGACGTTTCCGACGGAGGAGTGGTTCGCCACGTGCATCGACACAAGGAGTACTCGCGCCATGCATGCCATCAGCTTCATCCAGGATCTGGCGGTGATCATGCTGGTCGCCGGGGTGGTCACCATCCTCTTCCATCGTCTCAAGCAGCCCGTGGTGCTGGGCTACATCGTTGCCGGCTTCATCATCGGCCCGCACACCCCTCCTTTCGGCCTGATCCACGACGAAGACACCATCAAGACCCTCGCCGAACTGGGGGTGATCTTCCTGATGTTCTGCCTGGGCCTCGAGTTCAGCCTGGGCAAGCTGTTCAAGGTCGGGGCCACGGCATTCATCGCCGCGTTCCTGGAAATCGTGCTGATGATCTGGATCGGCTTCGAGATCGGCCGCTGGTTCGGCTGGAACACCATGGACTCGCTGTTCCTTGGGGCGATCCTGGCCATTTCCTCGACCACCATCATCGTCAAGGCGCTCAATGACCTGAAGATGAAGAACGAGCGCTTCGCCCAGCTGATCTTCGGCGTGCTGATCGTCGAGGACATCCTGGGCATCGGCATCATCGCGTTGCTGTCGGGCATCGCCGTCAGTGGCACGGTCAGTTCCGGGGAAGTGTTCTCGACGGTGGGCAAGCTGTCGCTGTTCATGATCGTCGCGCTGGTCATCGGTATCCTGCTGGTGCCGCGGTTGCTGGCCTATGTGGCGAAATTCGAAAGCAACGAAATGCTGCTGATCACGGTACTGGGGCTGTGCTTCGGTTTCTGCCTGCTGGTGGTGAAGCTCGAGTACAGCATGGTGCTGGGGGCCTTCCTGATCGGCGCGATCATGGCCGAATCGCGCCAGTTGCTGAAGATCGAGCGTCTGATCGAGCCGGTTCGCGACCTGTTCAGCGCCATTTTCTTCGTCGCCATCGGCCTGATGATCGACCCCTCGATTCTGCTCGAGTACGCCTGGCCCATCGTGGTGATCACCCTGGCAGTGGTGCTGGGCAAGATGCTCTCCTGCGGCATGGGCGCCTTCATCGCCGGCAATGACGGGCGCACCTCGCTACGGGTGGGCATGGGCCTTTCGCAGATCGGTGAGTTCTCGTTCATCATCGCGGCGCTGGGCATGACCCTGCAGGTCACCAGCGACTTCCTGTACCCGGTCGCGGTGGCGGTGTCGGCCATCACTACGCTGCTCACGCCCTACCTGATCCGTGCGGCCGACCCGCTGTCGATCAAGTTGGGCAAGGTGATGCCGAGCCGCCTGTCACGGGTGCTGTCGCTGTATGGCGAGTGGTTGCGCAGCATCCAGCCCCAGGGCGAGGGCGCGATGCTGGCGGCGATGATCCGGCGAATCCTGTTGCAGGTAGGGGTCAACCTGGCGCTGGTGATCGCGATCTTCTTCAGTGGCGGTTATTTCGCCGGGCGCATCGGCGAATGGCTCGGCGAGTGGGTGGCGGATGTCAGCCAGCAGAAGGCCCTGATCTGGGGGGCGGCGCTGCTGCTGTCGCTGCCGTTCCTGATTGCGGCGTACCGCAAGCTCAAGGCGCTGTCGATGTTGCTGGCAGAGATGGGGGTCAAACCGGAGATGGCCGGGCGGCACACGCAACGTGTGCGCAGGGTGGTCGCCGAAGTGATCCCGCTGCTGTCGTTGCTGGTGATTTTCCTGCTGCTGTCGGCACTGTCGGCAAGCATCCTGCCAACCAGCGAGCTGCTGTTGATCATTGCGGTGGTGGCGGCGGGGGTGGTGGCGTTGCTCTGGCGCTGGTTTATCCGCGTGCATACGCGGATGCAGATCGCCTTGCTGGAGACGCTCGAGAACAACCGCGATCATTCGCACTGAGTGAGGGAACGCTCTCTGCGCGAGATTTCATCGTCGTCCGAGGGGATGGAGCGGTAGCGATGTCGCCAGGCGCAGAAAGCCTGGCGATTTTACGGGTATTCAATGGCCATGAGCCATTACTTTATGCGGGTATTTCTCATTCAGCTTTCCAGCCAGACATCCCGTGCCCAGTGCCACACCGATTCCCAGCTGTCTTCACCAATGGCTTCGTCTTCCCCTTCCCAGAGTACAACGGTGCCGTCTTCCTCTACGCAATAGTAGTCGTCGCCGTCCTGGCACAGGGGGATCAGGTCACGTGGTACACCGGCGTCCCAGGCATTGGAGGCAACGTCCGGCAGGTAGGTATGGGATTGCGGGTCGGTGACGGTCACAGGTTCCAGCGAGCCGTACACGACATCGCTGACGGTCAGCAGGAACTCCTTGAACACGAACGGAATGTTGATGAACAGCTGTTCCTCGATCTCGACCAATTGGTCTTCGTCGGGCAGCTCCAGCGGTACCGGTACCGGCTCGTTGGCTTCACGCAGTTGTTCGATCACTTCTTCCACGGTTCACATCCTCTAGCCTTGATGACAACGCTGCGCGTTATACCCTAGTAGCCGACTCCGGCAAAAGCAAAAACCCCGGGACAGGCCCGGGGTTTTTGTGCAACGTGCGCGGGTTAACCGTTTTGGCGGATACCGGCGAGCATCCAAGGCTGGTTTTCGCCCTGGGCGCGTTCCATGTGCCAGCTCTCGTTGAAAGCCTCGCCCTGGTCGAAGCGCGAGGTCTTCGACACGCCACGGAAGGTCAGAGTGGCGATGGTCTTGTCGGCGCGGTCGTCGACGCCTTCCAGCTGCACATCGAGGTCGTCGATGTAGGTGGACTGGAAGCCTTCACCCTGCTCAGCGCGCTCACGCTTGAGGAAGTCGAGCATCTGTGGGGTGACGAACTCGGCGATCTTGTCCATCTCGTTGGCGTCCCAGTGCTGCTGCAGCGACTGGAAGTGCGAACGGGCGGCGGACAGGAAGCTGGCTTCGTTGAACCAGGCCGGGGCGTTGATGGTCGGCGAGGCGGCGACTGGCGCGGCGGAACCACCGAAGATCGACTGCGGGGCGGCCTGCGGCTGGGCTTCGCGCTGGTACGGGGCGTGGCCGGCAGCAGCGTGTTGCGGCTGTTGCTGGCGACGGCGCGCGGCGATGAAGCGGAACACCAGGAAGGCGATCAGGCCCATGATCAGGAAGTCCATGATCTGCATGCCCTGGAAACCGTCACCCATGAACATGGAAGCCAGCAGGCCACCGGCGGCGAGGCCGGCCAGAGGGCCCAGCCAGCGCGAAGCGCCGCTGGCGGCGGCCGGCGCACGGCCTGGAGCGGTCGGTGCGGCGGCAGGGGTGGTCGGTGCGGCCTGGCGAGTCTGGTGCATGGGCGCTGCGCCCGAGCTCTTGCCGCCACCGAAGCGCTTGGCGTTGGCGTCGAGGCTCAGCGTCAAGCCGACGCAGAGCGCCAGAGCGATGCTAAGAAAACGTTGCATAAGTTGGGGGTTCCCATTTTGTGGATTGCACGCGCGTCATGGTGCACATGAACCTGTGACCATGGCTAGCGACAAGATGTTTCGAGCTTTTGCCTGACAGGCATCGAGTGTCGATGTACCAGGCCTGGTAGATCATCGCGGGGCTTGCCCCGCGATCTGGCTCAGATAGCCTCGAGCTTCGCATACCCCAGCATCAACCACTTGCTGCCTTCGGCGAAGTTCACCTGCACCCGTGCCTGCGCGCCGGAACCCTCGAAGTTGAGGATCACGCCTTCACCGAACACCGCGTGCTGCACCCGCTGGCCGAGGTTGAAGGCAGTCTGCGGAATATTGGCGTTGGCGAACAGGTTGCTGGCCGGGGCCTTGGCGCCGCCGAACGGGCGGCTGACCGAGTTCGACAGGCGTACCTCCTGAACCAGACCGGCTGGAATTTCGCGTACGAAACGCGACACCTTGTTGTAGGTTTCGCTGCCGTACAGGCGACGGGTCTCGGCGTAGGTCATGATCAGCTGGCGCATGGCCCGGGTGATGCCCACGTAGGCCAGACGGCGCTCCTCTTCCAGACGGCCAGGCTCTTCCAGGCTCATCTTGTGCGGGAACAACCCTTCTTCCATGCCCACCAGGAACACGTAGGGGAATTCCAGGCCCTTGGCACTGTGCAGGGTCATCAGCTGGATGCTGTCTTCGTGCTCGTCGGCCTGGGTGTCGCCGGCCTCCAGCGAGGCGTGGCCGAGGAACGCCGACAACGGCGTCAGGTCGGCGTCTTCGTCGCTGGTCTCGAAGTTGCGTGCGGCGCTGACCAGTTCTTCAAGGTTTTCTACCCGTGCCTGGCCCTTTTCGCCTTTTTCTTCCTGGTGATAGATGATCAGCCCGGACTGCTCGATGACCGTCTGGGTCATCAGGTGCAGCGGCATGTCCAGCACCTTGGCAGCCAGATGCTCGATCAGCTCGATGAACGCGCCCAGAGCGCTGGCGGCGCGGCCTTTGAGGGCCTTGGCGGCGAGCAGTTGGCACATCGCCTCCCACATCGACACCTGGCTGTGGCGGGCATGGTCGCGGATGGCCTCGACGGTTTTTTCACCGATGCCGCGCGGCGGCACGTTGATCACCCGTTCCAGGGCGGCGTCGTTGCCGCGGCCCTCGAGCAGGCGCAAGTAGGCCATGGCGTTCTTGATCTCGGCGCGTTCGAAGAAGCGCTGGCCGCCGTAGATGCGATAGGGAATGCGTTCGCGCAGCAGGGCCTCTTCCAGCACCCGCGACTGGGCGTTGGAGCGGTACAGGATGGCGATTTCGTTGCGCGCGTTGCCCTGCTTGATCAGGCTTTCGATGGTCTCGACCACGTAGCGCGCTTCGTCGTGCTCGTTGTACGCGGCGTAGAGGGTGATCGGCTCGCCCTCGCCCATGTCGGTCCACAGCTCCTTGCCCAGGCGCCCGCTGTTGTTGGCGATCAGGGCGTTGGCGGCCTTGAGGATGCCACCGGTGGAGCGGTAGTTCTGCTCCAGGCGGATCATTTCGGCGTCAGGGAAGTCACTGGTGTACTGGTGGATGTTCTCGATTTTCGCGCCGCGCCAGCCATAGATCGACTGGTCGTCGTCGCCCACCGCCATCAGGCTGTCGCCACCGGCGCCGAGCAGGCGCAACCAGGCGTACTGCACGGCGTTGGTATCCTGGAACTCGTCCACCAGGATGTGCCGGAAGCGACGCTGGTAGTGCTCGAGCAGGCCGGGCTGGTCACGCCACAGGTCGAGGGCGCGTAGTAACAGCTCGGCGAAATCGATGACACCGGCGCGCTCGCAGGCTTGTTCGTAGGCGCTATAGATGTCGCGCATGGTGGTCAGGTACAGGTCGCCGCCAGCCTGGATGTGGCGTGGGCGCAAGCCCTCGTCCTTCTGGCCGTTGATGAACCACTGGACCTGGCGCGCCGGCCACTTCTGCTCGTCGAAGCCGAGCTCGCGGATCACCCGCTTGATCAGGCGCTGCTGGTCGTCGCTGTCGAGAATCTGGAAGTTCTGCACCAGCCCCGCTTCCTGCCAGTGCGCCCGCAACAGGCGGTGGGCCAGGCCGTGGAACGTGCCTACCCACATGCCGGCCGGGTTGATACCCAGCAGTTGTTCGATCCGCTGGCGCATTTCCGCCGCCGCCTTGTTGGTGAAGGTCACCGACAGGATCGAATGTGGGGAGGCCCCTACGACCTGGATCAGCCAGGCGATACGGTGCACCAGCACGCGGGTCTTGCCCGAGCCGGCACCGGCCAGGACCAATTGCCGCCCGACCTGGGCCGCTACGGCCTGGCGTTGAGCGTCGTTGAGGGAGTTCAGCAGGAGGGAGAGGTCGTCATTGCGCATCCGGCCATTCTAGGGCCGGGCAGGGGGCAGGGGCAAACGCCGCCGACGCTAATCGTCAGACGGGCGATTTACCGTTCATCGGCATGGCTCGCCAGCCAGCGTGGTTGAGCGGTCGCATTTGGACGGGCGGGACAATTTCAAAATCATGACCCAGAGCAGTTTGGTCCGGCGCGGTGCTTGTGTATTCTCCCTGCACATTTGTGGTCTGCCATAACAAAAACACAACAAGAAACCAGCCCTATGACCCAGGATTGCATGGCGATCGGAGCATCGCCAGAGACGACACGGAGCGTTCGCAGGCAATTCGCCACTCAGCTGTCTATCGAGCGCACCCGCCTGCTCTACCAGGGCTCCCTGTTGCCCACGTTGTTCATGCTGCTGACCGGCACGCTCTGCGCCTGGCTGTTGTGGAGCCCTGCGCGTTATTTGCTGGTGAGCGTATGGCTGGCCTGGCTGCTGGCGCTGGTCGCCCTGCGGGTGATCCAGGTGGCGGCGTTCGAGGCGGCGACCCCATCGCGCCAGGCCAGGCCGAACTGGCGACGCATGTTCCTCGCCGGGTCCGCCTTCAGCGGGCTGACGCTGGCCAGCGCGGCAATTGCCCTGGTACCTGTGGACAACTTCGAGCAACAGGCCTGGGTATTCGGCCTGCTGGGCACCGCGGCGTTGTCGGCCAGCGTTGCCTATGCCGTCAGCCTGCCGGCATTCCTGAGTTTCGCCTTGCCCTGCCTGTTGCCGCCGACCCTTTTCCTGTTCGTTTATGACGCCGGCCACCAGCGTGGTTGGGGTTGGCTGGGGCTGATCCTGCTGGGCGCCCTGATGGTGGTGGCCTGGCAGGTCAATCGGCTGATCGAGCGCGGCCTGCTGCGCCGCTTCCAGAACCAGGCATTGATCGAGCACCTGCAAAGCGCACAGCGTCACGCCGAGGACCTCAACCACCAGCTCAGCGCCGAGGTGCGCCAACGCCGCCAGGCCGAGGACGAGTTGCGCCTGGCCCATGGCGGCCTCGAACAACGCGTGGCCCAGCGCAGCCATGAGCTGGACCTGGCCAACCAGGCGCTGAGCAAGAGCGAGCAACGCCTGGCCCTGGCGCTGCAGGCCAGCGAGCTGGGCCTGTGGGACTGGAACCTGGAAAGCGACGAGGTTCATCACACCCAGTTGCATGCCCTGTTCGGCCTCGATGCCGACCAGGTCCGCTCGGTCCGCGCCGACCTCAAGCCCCGGCTGCACCCCGATGACCTGCCACTGCTGCGGCGCACCTTGGTCGAGCATCTCAAGGGGCGCACCGAGGACTACCGGGTCGAGTACCGGGTACGCCATGTGCAGGGCCACTGGTGCTGGATCGAGGACCGCGGCCGGGCGGTGGAGCGCGATGTCGACGGCAAGGTCGTGCGCATGCTCGGCACCCGCCGTGATATCTCCGCGCACAAGGAGCAGGAAGAACAGCAACGCCTGGCAGCCACGGTATTCGAGGCTGCCAGCGAAGGCATCGCGATCCTCGACGCAAGCTTCCAGTTGTTGGCGGTCAACCAGGCGTTCTGCGACGTTACCGGCTACGGCCGTGCCGAGCTGATCGCTCGCAACGCCCTGGAACTGCCCTGCAGCCGCGATGCACGGCGGCACAGCCAGGCCATCGATCAGGCGTTGGAGCAACAGGGGCGCTGGCAGGGCGAACTGGTCGAGGCGCGCAAGGACGGCGAGCTCTACCCGCAGTGGTTGCAGCTCAACAGCGTGCGCGATGCGCGCGGCCGCATCGCCAACATCGTCGGCTTCTATACCGATCTTTCAGCTCGCCGCGAGTCAGAGGAGCGCCTGCGCTACCTGGCGCACTACGACGATCTGACCGGGCTTGCCAACCGGGCATTGTTCCGCCTGCGCCTGCACGAAGCCACCCAGCGCATACGCTTGAACGGGCGCAGCCTGGCCTTGCTGCACGTCGACCTGGATCGCTTCAAGCTGCTCAACGAGAGCCTCGGCCATGAGCTGGCCGACCAGTTGCTCAAGAAGATGGCCCAGCGGATCGCCAACGCGGTACCGGAGGCCGATACCGTGGCGCGCCTGTCGGGCGACGAGTTCGCCATCCTGTTCGATGGTTACACCAACCTGTCCAGCCTGGTGCGGGTCACCACGCGCCTGCTCGACAAGCTGCGGGTGCCGCAGCGCCTGGGTGGGCATGAAGTCGTGATCAGCGCGTCGGTGGGTATCAGCGTGCTTTCGGATGCCACTTTCGACCTCAATGCGCTGGTCAGCCAGGCCGACATGGCCAAGCAGCACGCCAAGCACCTGGGCGGCGACAGTTTCCAGTTCTACACCGAGAGCTTGCGCGCCAGCACCCTGGAGCGCCTGCAACTGGAGAACCAGCTGCGCAAGGCCATCGACGAAGGGCAGTTGCGGGTCCACTACCAGCCCAAGCTGTGCCTGCGCACCGGTCAGATGCATGCAGCCGAGGCGCTGGTGCGCTGGCAGCACCCGGAGTGGGGCATGGTGCCGCCGGGCGAATTCATCGGTCTGGCGGAAGAGACCGGGCTGATCGCGCCGATGGGCGAGTTCGTGTTGCGCCAAGCCTGCTGGCAGGCCTGCGAGTGGTTGCGCCAGGGGCTGGAAGTGCGGGTCTCGGTCAACCTGTCGGTGTACCAGCTGCGTCAGGGCAAGCTGGTCAGCCTGGTGCGCCAGGTGCTGCAGGAGTCCGGGCTGGCGCCGCACCTGCTGGAGTTGGAACTCACCGAAAGCCAGTTGCTGGACAGCGTCGAGCACATCATCGCCACTTTCGAGCAGCTCCATGAACTGGGGGTCAAACTGGCGATCGACGACTTCGGCACTGGCTATTCATCGCTCAGCTACCTGAAACGCTTCCCGGTGGACTACGTGAAGATCGACCAGGCATTCATACGCGGCCTGCTCGACGGCAACCAGGATGCGGCCATCACCCGGGCAATCATCGCCATGGCCAAGAGCCTGCAACTGCAAGTGGTGGCCGAGGGGGTGGAAACCCTGGAGCAACTGGCATTCCTGCGTGAGCATGGCTGCGACGAAGTCCAGGGTTACCTGATCAGCCGGCCGGTGGACGCAGGGGCGTTCAAGGCCTTGCTGGAGCGGCCCACGACTCACCTGGCGAGGTAAGCGTAGGCGGCTTCGGTCGAATCAATGGGTGTCGATGATATCGGTGATGCTGGTGAGCAGCTTGCCGTCATGGAAAATATCCACTTTCGGGATGATGCTGTGGTCGCCCGGCATTTCGAAGGCTACGGCCTTGTCAGTGACCACCTGTGGGTAGATGCCATCCTGGGTCTGCAGGGTCAGCTCCAGGGCCAGGGCAAAGGATTTGTCCTGGAGGGCTCGCAGGGCCAGGCTTGGCTGAACGCCAGGGTGGGCGACGGTGACGGTGCCGTAGACACGCAGACGAGCGTTGCCCGGCATCTTGTCGTTCTGCGCAACCCAACCGGCGGTTTCGATTTTCATGTAGCGACTCCTACTTGATCATTGCGACACGGACTGTGTCGTCTCGGTTGCAAGAGTCGGTGGTTTCGGCCGCGGGTATCAGAGGGAAATGCTTGCGCGACGCCCGGCGCTTCCCCTTCAGCCGTGCCAGTGCCCGCCCTGGCGCGCAATCAGGCCGTTGGCCTGTTCCGGGCCGTTGCTGCCGGCCGGGTAGGGCCGCGGCGCCTGGAAGTATTCTGCCCAGCCCTGCAGGATCGGGTCGATCCAGGCCCAGGCCGCCTCGACCTCGTCGCGGCGCATGAACAGCGTCGAGTCACCTTCCATTACATCCAGCAGCAAGCGCTCGTAGGCGTCCCAGCGGCGGGTCTGGGCGAACGCCTGGGCGAGGTTGAGGTCCAGCTCGACGGGTGCCAGGCGCATGCCTTTGCCGGGGCTCTTGGTCATCATGCGCAGGCTGATGTGCTCGTCCGGCTGTAGCTGGATCAGCAACTGGTTGACCTGGCCGCCGCTGAACAGTTCGTGGGGCACCGGCTTGAACTGGATGACGATCTGCGACGAGCGCTTGGCCATGCGTTTGCCAGTGCGCAGGTAGAACGGCACCCCAGCCCAGCGCCAGTTGTCGATGTGCGCCTGGACGGCGACGAAGGTCTCGGTATCGCTGTCGTTGTCGACATCTTTCTCGAAATAGTAGGCGGGTACTTCCTGGCCGCCGATCTTGCCGACGCCATACTGGCCGCGCACCGTCTTGTCCTGCACGTCCTGGCCAGTGATCGGCTTGAGGGCGCGCAGGATCTTAACCTTCTCGTCCCGCACGGCTTCGGCGTCGAACTGTGCCGGCGGCTCCATGGCTACCAGGCACAGCAACTGCAGCAGGTGGTTCTGCAACATGTCGCGGGTGGCGCCAGCGCGGTCGTAGTAGGCGCCGCGGCTCTCCACACCGAGGGTTTCGCAGACGCTGATCTGCACATGGTCCACCTGGCTGTTGCGCCACACCGGCTCCAGCAGGGCGTTGGCGAAGCGCAGGGCCATGAGGTTCTGCACTGTTTCCTTGCCCAGGTAGTGGTCGATGCGGAACACCTGGGACTCTTCGAACACTGCGCCGATCGCTTCGTTGATCGCGGTGGCCGACTCCAGCGAATGGCCGATGGGCTTTTCCAGCACGATGCGCGCTTCGTGGTCGGCCAGGCCGGCGATGCGCAGGTGGTTGGCGATGGGCACGAACAGCTGGGGCGCGGTGGCCAGGTAGTAGATGCGCGTCAGCCCGCCGGGCTCGCCCAGGTAGCGCGCCAGGCGGCCGAAGTCGGCGCTTTGTGCGGCGTCCATGGGGAAGTAGTCCAGGCGCGCCGAGAAGCGCTGCCAGACCTCCTCGTCGAAGTCCTGGCGGGCGATCTGAGCGCGGCAGTGGCGTTCGGCGAGCTTGACGTAGTCGTTGCGCGGCAACGGGCGGCGGGCCAGGGAGATGATCCGCACGGCATTGTGCAGGCGGGCCTCGCGATACAGGTGGTAGAGCGCCGGAAGCAGCTTGTGCAGGGCCAGATCGCCGGTGCCGCCGAAGACCAGGATGTCGCAAGGTATAGTCAAACCACCACTCTCCACGTTCGTTTAACTGGGCGGGTTGGCGAGCATGTAGTATAACTACAAGAAAGCTACATCCCGGCCAGCCGATCATAACCGAGTCCAGACCGTGAATCTGTTGCAACATATCGCCCAATCGCGCCACCTGTTGCGCAAATCGGAACTCAAAGTGGCCGACCACGTGCTGCTCGATCCGGCTGCCGTCATGCACAGTTCGATGGCCGACCTGGCGCACAACGTGGGGATCAGCGAGCCGACCATCGTGCGATTCTGCCGGGCGATCGGCTGTTCGGGCTTCCAGGACCTCAAGCTCAAGCTGGCGCAGAGCCTGGCCGCCGGGGCCAGTTTCGGCCAGTTCGCCATCCATGAAGACGACTCGGTTGCCGACTACAGCCTGAAGATCTTCGACACCACCTTGCACACACTGATGGAAGTGCGTGAGCACCTCGACCCGCAGGCTCTGCAGCAGGCGGTGAGTGCCATGGCCCAGGCGCAGCGCGTGGAGTTCTATGGTTTTGGCGCGTCCGGCGCCGTGGCCGCCGACGCCCAGCACAAGTTCTTCCGCTTGCTGCTCACTGCTGCGGCCTATTCCGACCCGCACATGCAGGCGATGTCGGCGGTGACCTTGAAGCCGGGTGACGTGGCAGTGTGCATCTCGCAGTCGGGGCGCTCCAAGGACCTGCTGATCACCGCCAACCTGGTGCGCGAGAGCGGTGCCAACCTGATCACCCTGTGTCCCAGCCAGACACCGTTGGCCGAGCTGTCGACGGTCAACCTGGCGATCGACGTGCACGAAGACACCGAAATCTACACCCCGCTGACGTCGCGCATCGCTCACCTGGTGGTGATCGACGTGCTGGCCATGGGCGTGGCCATGGCCCGTGGCCCGAGCCTGGTCAACCACCTCAAGAGCGTGAAGCGCAGCTTGCGCAGCCTGCGTTTGTCGCCCAAGTCGATCAAGGCTACAGACGACTGACTTCTGAAGCGGCACCGGCTCTGTGGGAGCGGCTTCAGCCGCGAACACCGGCGAAGCCGGTGCCATGCGCCGTGTCGCTTGCTTCGCGGCTAAAGCCGCTCCCACAGGACAGGCGCTGATTTCAAGCCCATTCGCCAGACCTATGGGAGCGGTCCAGGTCCGTTATATGGCTGGTAAAGCCAGCGAAAATTCACGAATCTGTCACCCTTCCACCGCCAAACCGTAAACCTGCAGCGCCAGTCTGAAACTCCCCTCCATCCTATCTGGGAGACAGGCAATGGCACGTGAACACGACGGCTCGTACCAACCCAACGCCAAGGCTCGCAAGCAGCAGGAAAAGGACCAGCGCCGCATGGAATTCCGCCGCGCGATCGAAAGCTACTGCGACCGCCGCGAACTGCTGCGCTCGCTGGCCGACTACCCCGAGCTGCAGGACATCACGGTGTGGCAGGTATCGGCGGCAACTTCCCCGAAAAACGCTCAACAAGCGCGCTGATCTGCGCACGTTCGCCGCGGATGAATGCCTGGAACGCCAGGGCCACCGGTGACTGGCGCTTGGCCTTGGCCTGCACGATGCACCAGCTGCGGTACAGCGGCAGCTCCTCCACCGGCAGCTCCTTGAGCAGGCCGGTGGCCAGTTCCAGGTTGACCGCATGGCGGGTCAGCAGGGCTATACCCAGGCCCGCCACCACGCATTCACGCTGCGAATCGGTGGAGGCGACTTCCAGGGTCTGGGTGAAGTGCACGCGCTTGTCCTTGAAGAACTCCTCGCAGGCCTTGCGCGTGCCCGAGCCTTGCTCGCGGACCAGCAGGGTATGAGGTTCAAGGTCCTGCAGGCGCAGGCTCTGGAGCTTGCACAGAGGGTGGTCCGGCGGCGCCACGGCGACGATCGGGTTGTTGAGGAAGGGCAGGAACTCCAGCCCCATGTCCTGAGGCACCATGGACATGATGATCAGGTCGTCGCGGTTGTCCGAGAGGCGCCTGATTGCCTGGGCCCGGTTGACCACCGTCAAGGTCAGGTTGACCTCCGGGTGGCGCTGCTTGAAGGCGGCGAACAGGTGTGGCACGAAGTACTTGGCGCTGGATTCGATCGCCAGTTTCAGCTGACCCTGCAGTGAGCCCTGCATGTCCGACAGCTGCATGTCGAGGTTCTCCAGGCGCCCGAAGATGTCGCGGCTGGCGCGTTGCAACGCTTCTGCGGCCTCGGTCAGGTAGAGCTTCTTGCCGACGTACTCGAACAGCGGCTGGCCCACCAGTTCTTCGAGCTGACGTATCTGTAGACTTACGGCGGGTTGCGTCAGCGCCATTTCCTCGGCCGCCCGGCTGTAGGAGCGCAAATCACACACTTCATTGAAGATCTGCAACTGACGCAATGTCATACGCATCAATGACTTACGCATCTTTTCACCTGTTTTGGCAAAACCTTGTTACCGAACTATAAGCCTTTGCTAATACTGGCCCTAACAAATATTGATTTTTGTTTATCGACCTACAGCGCTAGGGTGATTGTGCGACTGGCCAGCGACGTCTGGTCACGCGCCGACCGGTAAAACCGGATCGTCTGTTCCTACGGCTTTGGGAAGACTCCAGTGATAAAAAAAATCCTGATCGCCAACCGGGGTGAAATCGCAGTTCGAATCGTGCGCGCTTGCGCCGAGATGGGCATTCGCTCTGTGGCGATCTACTCCGACGCCGACCGTCACGCCTTGCACGTCAAGCGCGCCGATGAGGCCTACAGCATTGGTGCCGAGCCCCTGGCCGGTTATCTGAACCCGCGCAAGCTGGTCAACCTGGCTGTGGAAACCGGCTGTGATGCCCTGCACCCGGGCTATGGTTTCCTGTCGGAAAACGCAGAACTGGCGGAGATCTGCGCCGAACGCGGGGTCAAGTTCATCGGCCCGGCCGCTGACGTGATCCGCCGCATGGGCGACAAGACCGAAGCGCGCCGCACCATGATCCAGGCCGGTGTGCCGGTGACCCCGGGCACTGAAGGCAACGTTGCCGACATCCATGAAGCCCTGCAGGAAGGCGACCGCATCGGTTATCCGGTGATGCTCAAGGCCACTTCCGGCGGTGGCGGGCGCGGCATCCGCCGCTGCAACAGCCGTGAGGAGCTGGAACAGAACTTCCCCCGGGTCATTTCCGAAGCCACCAAGGCCTTCGGCTCGGCAGAAGTGTTCCTGGAAAAATGCATCGTCAACCCCAAGCACATCGAGGCGCAGATTCTCGGCGACAGCTTCGGCAACGTGGTGCACCTGTTCGAGCGCGACTGCTCGATCCAGCGTCGCAACCAGAAGCTCATCGAGATCGCCCCCAGCCCGCAGCTCACCCCTGAGCAGCGCGCCTACATCGGCGATCTGGCCGTGCGTGCGGCCAAGGCGGTGAACTACGAGAACGCCGGTACCGTGGAGTTCCTGCTCGCCGAGGGCGAGGTGTATTTCATGGAAATGAACACCCGGGTGCAGGTGGAACACACCATCACCGAGGAAATCACCGGCATCGACATCGTCCGCGAGCAGATCCGCATCGCCTCGGGCCTGCCGCTGTCGATCAAGCAGGAAGACATCCAGCACCGCGGCTTCGCCCTGCAGTTCCGCATCAACGCCGAAGACCCGAAGAACAACTTCCTGCCCAGCTTCGGCAAGATCACCCGTTACTACGCCCCCGGCGGCCCGGGCGTGCGCACCGACACGGCGATCTACACCGGCTACACCATTCCACCGTTCTACGACTCCATGTGCCTGAAACTGGTGGTGTGGGCCCTGACCTGGGAAGAAGCCATGGACCGCGGCCTGCGGGCCCTGGACGACATGCGCGTGCAGGGGGTGAAGACCACCGCCGCGTATTACCAGGAAATCCTGCGCAACCCGGAATTCCGTAGCGGCCAGTTCAACACCAGCTTCGTCGAAAGCCACCCTGAACTGACCAACTACTCGATCAAGCGCAAACCCGAAGAGCTGGCCCTGGCCATCGCCGCCGCCATCGCCGCCCACGCAGGCCTGTGAGGAACCGAATAATGTCCAAGAAAATCTTTGTTACCGACACGATCCTGCGCGACGCCCATCAGTCCCTGCTGGCCACCCGCATGCGCACCGAAGACATGCTGCCGATCTGCGACAAGCTCGACAAAGTCGGCTACTGGTCGCTGGAAGTCTGGGGCGGCGCCACCTTCGACGCCTGCGTGCGCTTCTTGAAGGAAGACCCGTGGGAGCGCCTGCGCAAGCTGCGCAGCGCACTGCCCAACACCCGCCTGCAGATGCTCCTGCGCGGCCAGAACCTGCTGGGCTACCGCCATTACAGCGACGACGTGGTCAAAGCCTTCGTCGCCAAGGCTGCGGTCAACGGTATCGACGTATTCCGCATCTTCGACGCCATGAACGACGTGCGTAACCTGCGTGTGGCCATCGAGGCGGTCAAGGCCGCCGGCAAGCACGCCCAGGGCACCATCGCCTATACCACCAGCCCCGTGCACACCATCGATGCCTTCGTGAAGCAGGCCCAGCAGATGGAAGCCATGGGTTGCGACTCGGTGGCAATCAAGGACATGGCCGGCCTGCTGACCCCGTTCGCCACTGGCGAGCTGGTCAAGGCACTCAAGGCCGAACAGTCGCTGCCGGTGTTCATCCACTCCCACGACACCGCCGGCCTGGCCGCGATGTGCCAGCTCAAGGCCGTTGAGAACGGCGTCGACCACATCGACACCGCCATTTCCAGCTTCGCCTGGGGCACCAGCCACCCGGGCACCGAGTCGATGGTCGCGGCGCTCAAGGGCAGCGAGTTCGATACCGGCCTGGACCTGGAGCTGCTGCAGGAAATCGGCCTGTATTTCTATGCCGTGCGCAAGAAGTACCACCAGTTCGAGAGCGAGTTCACCGCCGTGGATACCCGCGTGCAGGTCAACCAGGTACCGGGCGGGATGATTTCCAACCTGGCCAACCAGCTCAAGGAGCAAGGCGCGCTCAACCGCATGGGCGAAGTGCTGGCAGAGATCCCACGGGTGCGCGAAGACCTCGGCTTCCCGCCGCTGGTCACCCCGACCTCGCAGATCGTCGGCACCCAGGCGTTCTTCAACGTGCTGGCCGGGGAGCGCTACAAGACCATCACCAACGAAGTGAAGCTGTACCTGCAAGGCGGCTACGGCAAGGCCCCGGGTGTGGTCAACGAGCAGCTGCGCCGCCAAGCCATCGGCAGCGAAGAAGTGATCGACGTGCGCCCGGCCGACCTGCTCAAGCCGGAAATGGCCAAGCTGCGCAGTGACATCGGCGCCCTGGCGCGCAGTGAAGAAGACGTGCTGACCTTCGCCATGTTCCCGGACATCGGGCGCAAGTTCCTCGAAGAGCGCGAAGCCGGCACCCTTACCCCCGAAGCCCTGCTGCCGATTCCGGAAGCCGGCGCGGTGGGTTCGGTGAGCGGTGAAGGCGTGCCGACCGAGTTCGTCATCGACGTGCACGGCGAAACCTACCGCGTCGACATCACCGGTGTGGGCGTCAAGGCCGAAGGCAAGCGTCACTTCTACCTGTCCATCGACGGCATGCCGGAAGAAGTGGTGTTCGAGCCACTCAACGAGTTCGTTGGCGGTGGCAGCAGCAAGCGCAAGCAGGCCAGCGCACCGGGCCACGTCAGCACCACCATGCCGGGCAACATCGTCGATGTGCTGGTCAAGGAAGGTGACGTGGTCAAGGCCGGTCAAGCGGTGCTGATCACCGAAGCCATGAAGATGGAGACCGAAGTGCAGGCGGCGATCGCCGGCAAGGTCGTGGCCATCCATGTGGCCAAGGGCGACCGGGTTACCCCGGGCGAGATCCTGATCGAGATCGAAGGCTGAGATAAGCCTTCATCTACAAGCGGTTAACCTCTGGGGAGCGAATGCTCCCCTTTTTTTGCGCTAAATTCGCTGGCCCCTTCGCGGGTGAACCCGCTCCCACAGATAGCGCGCCAGCCTCAGGCCCTGCACTGTACTGTGGGAGCGGGTTTACCCGCGAAGAGGCCGGCTGCCCCAGTCAACTTTTCAGCCTTTGCGACATGCCTCGAGGGTTTCTACCTGGCCCTGCGGCTGTTGGTTTTCCTCACTCAACCAACGCTCGAACCCCGCCGCCACGGCCGGCCACTCGGCATCGGTAATCGAGTACCAGGCTGTATCCCGGTTGCGATCCTTCACCACCATGTGATTGCGGAACACCCCTTCGAAGACGAAGCCGAACCGCTCTGCCGCACGCTTGGAGCGAGCATTGGCGTTGTTGCACTTCCACTCGAGCCGGCGGTTGCCCAGCGCGAAGCCCAGCTGGCTCAGCAGGTAGACCGCCTCGGTGCCCTTGGGCGTGCGCTGCATGGCCGCGCCGAAGGCGATATGGCCGATCTCGAAGCGGCCCTGTTCCGGCACGATCGACATGTAGCTGAGGATGCCCTGCACCTGGCCGCTGGCACGGTCGATCACGCTGTAGAACAGCGGGTCGCGGCTGGCGGCGTTACCGTCGAGCCAACGGTCGAAGCTGGCGCGTTCGCCGAACGGGCCATAAGGCAGGTAGTCCCACAGCACCGGGTCCGAGCCTGGCCCTTGCAGCACCTCCCAGAGGTCATCGCCATGGCGCGCCGGGTCGAGCTTCTCCAGGCGGATGAAACGGCCTTCGAGGGGGGCGGCATTGGGCGTACCGGCGGGTTTCCAGTTCAATGCGTCGGTCATGGGCGGCCTACAGTACTTTGCGAAATTGGATGAAGCCGGGGCGCTCGGCAACCTGCTCGTACAGGCTGATGGCGGTGGCGTTGGTTTCGTGGGTCAGCCAGTGCACCTTGGCGCAGCCGTCGGCCTTGGCCGTGGCGTAGACATGCTCGATCAGCTGTCGGCCGATGCCCAGGCCCCGCACTGCGCTGTCCACGTAGAGGTCCTGCAGGTAGCAGGAAGGCTCGATGCTCCAGTTGGAACGATGGTAGATGAAGTTGACCATCCCCACTGCCTTGCCATCGACCCAGGCCAGCGCCGAATGGGTCGGCTCGTACCCGTCCAGCAGGCGTTGCCAGGTGCTGGCGCTGACCGCCTCGGGCAGTTCGGTTTCATAGAAGCGCAGGTAGGCCTGCCACAGGGGCAGCCAGGCGGCGTGGTCGTTCGCGCCCACCGGGCGCAGGGTAATGCTGGTCATGGGCCTTTTCCTTCAGAGGTCGCGCATGTGCGCGGCGAGTTGGTTATCCACAGGGTCGGCACTGGCGGCCAGGCCTTCGCGTACCCCGGCGATGTCTTGTGCCGAACGGTTCTGGCTGAGTTTGCGTGCACCCTGCAAACGCGTGATGGGCAGGCGGATGCCAACGATGGCGCGCAGCATGCCGTCGAGGTAGTCCGCAGGGGCATCGGCCACGCGCCACGGCGCTGCGCGGCTTTGCTCGTGGCGGTCGGTCAGGCGGCTGACGATGTCGAGCAAGGCGGCGGGCTCGTGGATCACCGCCGCCGGGCCCCAGGCATGCACCGCCGTGTAGTTCCAGGTGGGCACCACCTTGGGGTTGTCGGCCTTGCTCGGGTAGAACCCGGGGCTCACATAGGCGTCGGCGCCGGGGAATACCAGCAAGGCTTCAGCGCCTTGCGCCAGGTCCTGCCATTGAGGGTTGGCCCGGGCGAGGTGGCCATAGACCGTACCGAACTCGCCCTCGTCGGTGGCGACCAGCACCGGCAAATGGGTGGCCAGCAGCCCCTGTTCGCCATGGCTGACCAGTGTGGCCAGGCGGGTTTGCAGCATGTGCTGGTGCAGGCGGCCGAGGTCGTGTTCCTGGTGCGGTTTGCTGTTGTACATGCCGGGGATCCTTGTGCAGTGGCTTCATCCTAGGCAGGCTATTGGTTCTGTGTAAGAGCCATTCATGACTGTTTTAATAGGTCCAATGCCATGAGCGAGCGTACCCACGCGTTGCCTTTCGATCCGGCCGGCATCGTCCTCGACCGCCGCCGCCGCGGGCTCAGCCAACAGCTGTATCAGGCACTGCGCGCCCGCGTGCTGGATGGGCGCCTGGAAGGTGGCACAAGGCTACCGGCTACCCGCGACCTAGCGGCGATGCTGGCGCTGTCGCGCAACAGCGTGGTGCGCGCCTACGACCAGCTGTATGCCGAAGGCTTCATCGAAAGCCGGGTAGGCGATGGCACCTACGTGAGCCGGCTGGGAAAACTATCCACACAACTGTCCACAGGGTTATCCCGGGGTTTATCAACAGGTTTATCCACATTTCAGGCATCTGACACTGAGGATTTATCCAGTTTCATCGCGTGTAGCGAGCCATTGCAGCGTCTGAAAAATCATCATTTGCCGCCACCCAGAAGCGGCTCGCCGAAGGCTTTCAGGGTCGGCCTGCCCGCCTTCGATCTGTTTCCTTTCGAGGTTTGGGCCAAGCTGCAAGCGGGTTTCTGGCGAAATCCCGACCCGGCGCTGCTCGGTTATGGCGACCCGGCGGGAGAGGTGCAGTTGCGTGAGCTGATCGCCACGTATCTGCGTCGCTCGCGGGGGCTTTCCTGCACGGCTGAACAAATTGTGATCACCAGTGGCGCGCAGCAGGCGATCAGCCTTTGTGCACAGCTGCTGTTACAGCCCGGTGACGGCGTGGCTGTGGAAAACCCAGGCTATCGCGCCGCCGGGCACGCCTTCGCCCTGGCGGGGGCAAGGGTCAGCGGCGTGCCGGTGGATGAAGAGGGCATGGACTGTGCGCGCCTGGCCGAGCTGCCGGACTGTCGGCTGGCCTATGTGACCCCGGCCCACCAGTACCCGACCGGCGTCACCATGAGCCTGGCCCGGCGCCTGTCGTTACTGGCCTGGGCCGAGCGCCAGGGCGGGTGGATCGTCGAGGACGACTACGACGGCGAGTATCGCTACAGCGGCGCGCCCCTGGCGCCGCTGGCTGCGCTGGATCGGCAGGGCCGGGTGTTGTACGTCGGCACTTTCGGCAAGATCGCTTTCCCGGCGCTGCGAATGGGCTACCTGGTGCTGCCCAAACCTCTGGTGCAGGTGTTCAGCCAGGCCAAGGCGCTGGCGGTGCGCCATTCGGAAGTGGGTAGCCAGTGCGTCATGGCGCAGTTCATGGCCCAGGGGCATTTCCAGCGGCATATCCGTCGCATGCGCCGGGCGGCGCTGGCGCGCAGGAATGTGTTGAAGGCTGGCTGGCCGGTGGATGTGCCGGGGCTGGGGGCAATGCCGGAAGTGGCGGCGGGGCTGCATGTGAAAGTGGCTGTGGATAACTTTGCACGCGAGCAGGAACTGGTGGCGCGGGCCGAGGCGGTGGGGGTGGAGCTCAATCCGTTGAGTAGTTACTGGCTGGATGACAGCGAGGTGCCTGTGGATAAGCGGGCGGGGCTGGTGCTGGGGTTTGCGGCGGTGCCTGAAGCGCAGATTGCGGATGCATTGATGCGGCTGCGCAAGGCCTGGAAGTAGCTATCGCGGGGCAAGCCCGCTCCCACGAGCCGTACACAGGCTGCGTGGGAGCGGGCTTGCCCCGCGATGGTTCAGGTGCCGGATTTGATCTTGGTCCAGGCCCGCGTCCGCGCCCGCTCGGCATCCCGCGGCAGCGGCTTGAGGGTATACAACTTGGCCATCGCTTCGGCCGTGGGGTACAGGTTGGGGTTGTTGCGGATCGCCGGGCTGACCTTGTCGGTCGCATCCTTGTTCGGGTTCGGGTAGCCGACGAAATCACTGATCGGTGCAATGACCTCAGGCCGCAGCAGGTAGTTGATGAAGGTGTGGGCATCTTCCGGGTTGGCCGCGTTCTTCGGGATCGCCAGCATGTCGAACCAGATCGGCGCGCCTTCCTTGGGCAGGCGCATGTCCACCACCACGCCGTTCTTGGCTTCGCGCGCACGGTTGGCCGCCTGGGAGAAGCTGCCGGAATAGCCCACCGCCACGCAGATGTCGCCATTGGCGATGTCGGCCATGTACTTGGAGGAGTGGAAATAGGTCACGTGCGGGCGGATCTTCATCAGCAGGTCCTGAGCCCTCTGATAGTCCGCCGGCTTGCCGCTGTTGGGGTCCAGGCCCAGGTACGACAGCGCCAGCGGCAAAATCTCCGACGGCGAGTCGAGCAGCGCCACGCCGCACTGTTTGAGCTTGGCGATGTTCTCTTCCTTGAAGATCAGGTCCCAGCTGTCCACCGGCGCGTTATCACCGAGTACTGCCTTGACCTTGGCCGGGTTGAAGCCGATCAGCACGGTGCCGTACATGTAGGGCACGGCGAATTTGTTGCCCGGGTCGTTGGCTTCGATCAGTTTCATCAGCGCCGGGTCCAGGTGCTGCCAGTTGGGCAGCTTGCTGCGGTCCAGGGGTTGGAACACCCCGGCCTCGATCTGCTTGGCAAGGAACACGTTGGACGGCACCACCACGTCATAGCCGGAGTTGCCGGTCAGCAGCTTGGCTTCCAGCGCCTCGTTGGTGTCGAAGATGTCGTAGATCAGCTTGACCCCGCTGTCCTTCTGGAAGTCGACGAGGGTTTGCGGGGTGATGTAGTCGAACCAGTTGTACACCCGCAGGGTGCCCGGTGCGGCGTTGGCCTGCAGGGCGCCGGTGAACAGGCTGGCTGCGATGAGTGGGGCGAGCAGACGCTTGAGTCGGACCATGTTCAGGCTCCTGGCTGGGCGCGCTGGAAGCCTTCCAGCACATTGACCGCGTTGATGCCGATTTCCTCCACAGCGTAGCCACCTTCCATCACGAACAGGGTCGGCTTGCCGAGTTGGGCGATGCGTTTGCCCATTTCCAGGTAGTCCGGGCTGTCCAGCTTGAACTGCGAGATCGGGTCGTCCTTGAAGGTGTCCACGCCCAGGGAGATCACCAGCACGTCGGCGTCGTACTCGGCGATGCGCTGGCAGGCCGCTTCCAGCGCAGTGTTCCAGGCCGCCCAGTCGCTGCCGGCGGGCAGTGGGTAGTTGATGTTGCAGCCTTCGCCCGCACCCTCGCCGATCTCGTCGGCATAGCCGAGGAAGAACGGGAATTCGTCCTGCGGGTCGCCGTGGATCGAGGCGAAGAACACATCGTTGCGCTGGTAGAAGATGTCCTGGGTGCCGTTGCCGTGGTGGTAGTCGACATCGAGGATGGCCACTTTGCGCCGGCCCTGGTCGAGGAAAGCCTGGGCGGCGATGGCGGCGTTGTTCAGGTAGCAATATCCGCCCATCACTTCGGCGGCGGCGTGGTGCCCTGGTGGGCGGCACAGGGCGAAGGCCGAGTGGGCGCCTTGCTGGATTGCCGCCTGGGCGGTGAGCGCGACTTGCGCGGCGCTGTAGGCGGCCTGCCAGGTACCGGCGGTGATTGGCGCGCCGGCGTCGAAACTGTAGTAACCGAGCTCGCCATGCAGGCCGGTAGGTTTGACCTGGCGCAGGGTGCGTGCCGGCCAGGTGAAGGGCAACAGGTCGCCGTCGTGACCAAGCGCGGCCCAGCGTGCCCAGGCGCCTTCGAAGAAGTTCAGGTAGTCGGCGCTGTGGATGCGCTGCAGCGGGGCGCGGCCGAAGTCGGTCGGGCCTTGGACGTCGCCAAGGTTGCGCTTTTTCACCTGTTCCAGCACATGGTCGGCGCGCGAGGGCATCTCGAAGCAGGGCATCAGCTTGCCGTCGATCAGCTCGCAGCGGCCGTGGTGCAGGCGGTGGTCATCGGAATAGATCGTCAGCATTTGTTGTTCTCCGGGTAATCACTGGCGTGGGCCCATTCTGGTGGGCGGCCGGCAGACCGGGGGACGTTGCAAACGGCCAAAAGGGGATCAATGTGGCCAAGTCATCCTGGCAGACCCTATCGCGGGGCAAGCCCGCTCCCACAGGTGTCACGTGGGAGCGGGCTTGCCCCGCGATAGGGCCGGTTCAGGTCAACCGCGAAAATGGCTCGGCGCCACGCCGCTCCAACGCTGGAAGGCATGCCTGAAACTCGCCGTCTCACTGAACCCCAGCGTTTCGGCAATCCGGTAGATCGGCATCTGGTCCTCGGCCAGCAATTGCTTGGCCCGCTCGAAGCGCAGCTCGTCGAGCAGCTGTTGATAACTGCTGCCCAGCGCCTGCAAGTGCCGGCGCAAGGTGCGCGACGAACAGTTCATCTGCCGTGCCAGGCCCTCCAGCCCAGGCGCCGCATCCAGCTGCTGGAGCAGCAGCTGGCGAATCCGCCCCAGCCAGGCCTGGCGCCCGGTGAACTCCAGGTTCAAACGCCGACAGCGTTCACTCATCGCCTTGTGGGTGATCGGGTCGGCCAGCGGCAGCGGCATGTCCAGCCAGCGGCGTTCGAAGGCGAAAGCGTTGTCGCCCGCATCGAAGCCCTGCGGGCAGGCGAATGCACCGGCGTAGAGCGCGTGGTAATCGGGGCGGGGGTGTTCGAAGCGTGCCGCCAGCAAGGGCAGCGGGCGGCCGAGCAGGTCGTCGCAGATCACTTTCAGCGACACCAGGCAGAACTCGGCATTGAAGGCGGCCAGCCCTGGCGCGTCGTAGTGGTCGCTGGCGCACAGCCACACACGCTGGCCATCATCCACCAGGCGCAACTGGAAAACTGTTCCCAGCAGTGCCGGAAAGCTCAGCGCCAGCCGCAGGGCGTCACCCAAAGTGGCACTGGAGAGCAGCGCGTAACCGAGCATGCCGTAGCACGACACATGCATGCGCCGGCCCAGCTCCAGGCCGATGTCCTCGCGCCGGGCCAGGGCGTTGGCGCATACCTGCAGCTCTTGCTGGGTGGTGATGCGGGCGTCCGGGTGCTCAAGGTCTGCCAGGCCAATGCCGCTGCCGGCGAGCAGCTGCTGCGGGTCCACGTCTTGTTCCTGGAACACCTGGAGGATCAGCGAAACGGCATTGAGGGTGGTGAGGTGGCTGTGCAGCATGCTCGGTGTCCCGTGGGGCTGAGGGGCATTATGGAGCAAGTTGTGTGCCGGGGTGTGTTGCCCCTGTGGGAGCGGGTTTACCCGCGAACACCGGCGCAGCCGGTGCCAGGCACCGCGTTGTCTGCTTCGCGGCTAAAGCCGCTCCCACAGGTGGGGTGACACGCGCATAAAAAAAGGGCCCGATGCGTGCGCTCGGGCCCTTGAAAGGTTGAGAGGTGTCTAGTCCCTCGACCTGGTGAGACTGTTTGCTACGGTCGGGTTACGCCTTCAGCGGAACCAGACGTGGAGCGATCATGTTTTCCGGACGCAGGATGTCGTTGAGCATCTCTTCGTCCAGCAGCTTCTCTTCGCGCACCAGTTCCAGCACGCCGCGGCCGCTTTCCAGGGCAACGCGGGCGATACGGGTGGCGTTTTCGTAGCCGATGTACGGGTTCAGGGCGGTGACCAGGCCGATCGAGTGCTCGACCAGTTCACGGCAGCGCTGTTCGTTGGCGGTGATGCCGACGATGCAGTGCTCGCGCAGCATGTCCATGGCGCGTTGCAGCAGGCGGATCGAGTCGAAGATCTTGTAGGCGATCAGCGGCTCCATCACGTTCAGCTGCAGCTGGCCACCTTCGGCAGCGACGGTCAGGGCCAGGTCGTTGCCCATGATGGCGAAGGCGACTTGGTTGACGGCTTCCGGGATAACCGGGTTGACCTTGCCTGGCATGATCGAGCTGCCTGGCTGACGCGCCGGCAGGTTGATCTCGTTGATGCCGGTGCGTGGGCCGCTGGACAGCAGGCGCAGGTCGTTGCAGATCTTCGACAGCTTGACCGCGGTGCGCTTGAGCATGCCGGAGAACAGCACGAAGGCGCCCATGTCGGAGGTGGCTTCGATCAGGTCGGCAGCCGGCACCAGCGGCTGGCCGCTGATGGTTGCCAGGCGCTGTACGGCCAGGGCCTGGTAGCCAGGGTCGGCGTTGATGCCGGTACCGATGGCGGTGCCGCCCAGGTTGATTTCGGTCAGCAGTTCCGGAGCCAGCGAGCGCAGGCGCTGCAGGTCTTCGGTCATGGTGGTGGCGAAGGCGCGGAATTCCTGGCCCAGGGTCATAGGTACGGCGTCCTGCAGCTGGGTGCGGCCCATCTTCAGTACGTGGTCGAATTCTTTACCTTTGGCAGCGAACGCCTGGATCAGGCTGTCGAGGCTGGCCAGCAGGGCGTCGTGGCCCAGCAGCAGACCCAGACGGATCGCGGTCGGGTAGGCGTCGTTGGTCGACTGCGCCATGTTCACATCGTTGTTCGGGTGCAGGTACTGGTACTCACCCTTCTGATGGCCCATGGCCTCCAGCGCGATGTTGGCGATGACTTCGTTGGCGTTCATGTTGGTGGAAGTACCAGCACCGCCTTGAATCATGTCCACCACGAACTGCTCGTGGTAGTCGCCCTTGATCAGTCGTGCGCAGGCTGCGCTGATCGCGGCGTGCTTGGCATCGCTCAGGTGCCCCAGCTCACGGTTGGCGTCAGCAGCTGCCTGCTTGACCATCGCCAGGCCGACTACCAGTTTCGGGTAGTGCGACAGCGGAACACCGGAGAGGTGGAAGTTGTTGGCAGCGCGCAGAGTCTGGATGCCGTAGTAGGCATCGGCAGGGACTTCAAGGGTACCAAGCAGATCTTTTTCGACGCGGAACGATGCAGCGGAGGACATGATGGATATCATCTCGATTTTGACCCGGCACCTGCCGGAATGCCGCCAATGCTAGGGCTGGGCAGATTTGTCGGCCAATGCTGTTGCACGCTAACCTATGCACAAACGGCATACGGTTTGATGTGACGCCGATTGACAATCGAGCGTGTTCCATTTTGGTGCACGCGTTGCGGAGTAGTCGATGAACCTCGAAAGCAAATGGCTGGAGGACTTCAGTGCCCTGGCCTCAACCCGCAGTTTCTCGCAAGCGGCCGAGCGCCGCTTCGTCACCCAGCCAGCCTTCAGCCGGCGTATCCGCAGCCTGGAAGCGGCCTTGGGGCTGACTTTGGTGAATCGTTCCCGCACCCCCATCGAACTGACCGAGGCCGGGCAGCTGTTTCTCGTCACCGCGCGTACTGTTGTCGACCAGTTGAGCGAAGTTCTTCGTCATTTGCATCACCTTGAAGGCGGGCAGGGCGAGGTGATCCAGGTGGCGGCGGCGCACTCGCTGGCTTCGGGGTTTTTCCCGCGTTGGGTCGCCCAGTTGCGCAACGACGGCTTGAACATTGCCACCCGCCTGGTGGCCACCAACGTGGGTGATGCGGTGCATGCATTGCGCGAGGGTGGCTGCGACCTGATGCTGGCGTTCTACGACCCGGATGCCGCGCTGCAGATGGACGCCGAAATCTTCCCTTCCTTGCACATGGGCAACACCGAAATGCTCCCGGTGTGTGCGGTCGGCCCCGATGGCAAGCCGTTGTTCGACCTGGAAGGCGAGGGCAGCGTGCCGTTGCTGGCCTACAGCGCCGGCGCCTTCCTCGGCCGTTCGGTCAACCTGCTGCTGCGCCAGCGCAACCTGCGCTATACCACGGTGTATGAAACGGCCATGGCCGACAGCCTCAAGAGCATGGCACTGGAAGGCATGGGCATCGCCTGGGTGCCGAAGTTGTCCATGCGCGGCGAGCTGGAGCGTGGCGAGTTGGTGGTCTGCGGCGCCAGCCAGTGGCATGTACCGCTGGAAATCCGCCTGTATCGCTGTGCCCTGGTGCGCAAGGCCAACGTGCGCTTGCTGTGGCGCAAGCTGGAAGGCGGTTCAGTTGACCCAAAAGTCAGCCAAGGCCCCGAAAAATAAGGGCGACAGTTGGTCGCCGGGGGTGCCGTGATGGGCCTGCGTTACGGTATACTGCGCGGCCTTTCGACCGGATAGCTCCGGTCCAGATCAGCAAACAAGCCACGCCGGTCGTCCCGCGTGGCTTGTTGTTTTTTGACGCGCCTGCGGGCGCACAAGCGAAGAGGCTCGACGATGAGTGCACTGGTTGGCGTGATCATGGGCTCCAAGTCCGATTGGTCCACCCTTAGCCACACCGCCGATATGCTGGAAAAACTCGGCATTCCCTACGAAGTGAAGGTGGTTTCCGCCCACCGCACCCCGGATCTGCTGTTCCAGTATGCCGATGAGGCCGAAGGCCGTGGCATCGAGGTGATCATCGCCGGTGCCGGTGGCGCCGCCCACCTGCCGGGCATGTGCGCCGCCAAGACGCATCTGCCGGTGCTGGGCGTACCGGTGCAGTCGTCGATGCTCTCGGGCGTCGATTCGCTGCTGTCGATCGTGCAGATGCCGGCCGGTATCCCGGTGGCCACCCTGGCCATCGGCAAGGCCGGCGCGATCAACGCCGCCCTGCTGTCGGCGAGCATCCTCGGTGCCAAGCACCCGCAGTTCCACGCGGCGCTCAAGCAGTTCCGCACCGAGCAGACCGACACCGTGCTGGACAATCCAGACCCGCGCCAGGCTTGAGGCTGACGATATGAAGATCGGTGTAATCGGTGGCGGCCAGCTGGGCCGCATGCTGGCCCTGGCGGGCACCCCGCTGGGCATGAACTTCGCCTTCCTCGACCCGGCCCCGGACGCCTGCGCCGCGCCCCTGGGCGAGCACCTGCGCGCCGACTACGGCGACCAGGACCACCTGCGCCAGCTGGCCGACGAAGTCGACCTGGTGACCTTCGAGTTCGAAAGTGTGCCGGCGGAAACCGTCGCCTTCCTGTCGCAGTTCGTGCCGGTGTACCCAAGCGCCGAAGCCCTGCGCATCGCCCGCGACCGCCTGTTCGAGAAGAGCATGTTCCGTGACCTGGGGATCCCCACCCCAGCCTTCGCCGACATCCTCTCGCAAGCCGACCTCGACGCCGCCGTGGCCAGCATCGGCCTGCCGGCCGTGCTCAAGACCCGCACCCTGGGTTATGACGGCAAGGGCCAGAAAGTCCTGCGTAAACCGGAAGACGTAATCGACACCTTCGCCGAACTGGGCAGCGTGCCGTGCCTGCTGGAAGGCTTCGTGCCGTTCACCGGCGAAGTGTCGCTGGTGGCCGTGCGCGCTCGCGATGGCGAAACCTGCTTCTACCCGCTGGTGCACAACACCCACGAGAGCGGCATCCTCAAGCTGTCGGTGGCAAGCGACGCGCACCCGCTGCAGGCCCTGGCCGAAGACTACGTTGGCCGCGTGCTGCAGAAGCTGGACTATGTCGGCGTGATGGCTTTCGAGTTCTTCGAGGTCGACGGTGGCCTGAAAGCCAACGAAATCGCCCCGCGCGTGCACAACTCCGGGCACTGGACCATCGAAGGCTCGGAGTGCAGCCAGTTCGAGAACCACCTGCGCGCCGTTGCCGGCCTGCCGCTGGGTTCGACCGCCAAGGTCGGCGAAAGCGCCATGCTCAACTTCATCGGCGAAGTGCCGGCGGTAGACAAAGTCATCGCCATCGACGATTGCCACCTGCACCACTACGGCAAGGCCTTCAAGGTCGGGCGCAAGGTTGGCCACGCTACCCTGCGTTGCGCCGACATGGCCACGCTGAAGGCCAAGATCGCCGAAGTAGAGGCTTTGATCGCCGGCTGAGCGAACTTCTTACGGCAACCGCCCCTCTGAAATGGCGACAAGCCAAAGCGCTGTCTAGGCTTTGGCTTGTTCCACTTCACCACAGAGGGATTGCCATGGGCATCATTGGAACCATCTTCATCGGCCTGATCGTCGGCCTGCTGGCGCGCTTCCTGAAACCCGGGGACGACAGCATGGGCTGGATCATGACCATCCTCCTCGGCATCGCCGGCTCCCTGGCCGCCACCTATGGCGGGCAGGCCCTGGGCATCTACCAGGCCGGGCAGGCGGCGGGCTTCTTCGGGGCCCTGGTCGGCGCGATCATCCTTCTGGTGATCTACGGCTTCATCAAGAAGAACTGAACACAGGCTAGAATGCTCGGCAATTCAAACCTGAGTTGCCGAGCATTTCCATGCGTGCGTTTTTCCTCATCCCCCTGCTGCTTGTCAGCGCCCTGGCCCATGCCGAGCTGCCCGAAACCGACTGGCTGGAGCTGATGCCCAAGTCGGACCAGAAGGCCCTCGAGCAGATGCCCGAGATCGACCACAATTCCCCCGAAGCCCAGGGTGTGTTCACTGCCAAAGGTGGCCTGAAGCAGAGCAAGGGCCTGCCGGCGGTTATGTACTCGACCAAGACCGTCGCCGCCATGAACGGCAAACAGATCCGCCTGGGTGGCTACCCGGTGCCGCTGGAGAGCGATGCCAAGGGCAACAGCACCTTGTTCTTCCTGGTGCCGTACCCCGGCGCCTGTATCCACGTGCCGCCACCGCCGCCGAACCAGCTGGTGCTGGTGCGCTATCCGAAAGGGTTGAAGATCGACGATATCTACACACCGCTGTGGGTGACCGGCCAATTGAAGGTGGAGAAGGTCAGCAATGACCTGGCCGATGCGGCCTATGCGCTGGATGCTGGGAAGGTGAGGGTGGTGGAGGATGCCGATCTTTGATCGGCCGTGAAACCCATCGCGGGGCAAGCCCGCTCCCACGCTGTCATTAGCGGTCGGCGTGGGAGCGGGCTTGCCCCGCGATTGCGTTATCAGATCATTTCGCTGCCGATCACCAGCCCCAGCGAATGACTCGCCCCAGGCTTGAGCGTCACCACGTCATCCCACACATTCGCCGTCTCGATGCACAGCATGCGCTGCCAGCCATCGTCGGCCATGTCTGCCAGCTCCTGGGCGCGGTCGGTCCAGGGGTTCCAGATCACCGCGCTGCGTGAGCCGCTGGCCTGCAGGCTGATGCGTCGGTTCCAGTGCGGGTCGACGATGCTCAAGCGTTGGGGGGCGTTCAGGTAGATGCGGTCGGTCTCGCCCGCGAAGCCCAGGTTGCCCTGCTGCTGGCGCTGCTCCCAGTCGGCCAGGGTTTCGATATAGCCCAGGCCATCGACGCCTTCCACCTGCACCTGGCGTACATCGCTCACGGCGAAGTAACTGTGCAGGGCCTGGCTGAGGGTGACGTTGGTATTGCCGAGGTTGTAGCTGGTGAGGGTCAGTTGCAACTGATCGCCCAGCTCCACCTGCAGCTTGAGTTCGACCTCATGGGGCCAGCCTGGCAATTCGCCCTGGGCTTCGGGCAGGGTGAATTCGATAAGCAGGCTGTTGCCTGACTCTTCCATGCCGAGCAACTGCCAGTCGCGGCCACGAGCCAGGCCGTGGGCCGGTGCTTGTTCACCCTGGAACATGTTCTGCACCGACTGCGGGTTGCGCTGCAGATTGCCGAACCAGGGCCAGCACACCGGTACCCCGGCACGCACGGACTTGCCCTTACGGAAGATGGCCTGGTCGCTCAGCCACAGCAGGGGCGGCTCGCCGATGCGCTGGTAGCTGAGGACCTGCGCGCCCTGCTGGGCGATCAGAAGTTCGGCGCGGTCGCTGGTGATGCGCCAGCAGTTGAGTTCGCCGTGTAGCTCGGTGTCGACCTTGAAAGTAGCCATTGCGCTCGTCTCATTGAATGCCTGTCGGGCCGTTGGACCCGTTAGCCTGCAATGAGTTTACCGCTCGCCTGGCTCAGCGACGAGGCACCGAGCGGGTGCGGCCGCTGCCGTCGATGGCGACGAACACGAACACCGCTTCGGTCACCTTGCGCCATTCACTGGACAACGGATCGTCGCTCCACACTTCGACCATCATCTGGATCGAGCTGCGACCGATTTCCAGGGTCTGGGTATAAAAGGAGAGCTGCGCACCCACGGCCACCGGGACCAGGAAGGCCATGCGGTCGATGGCCACCGTGGCCACGCGGCCACCGGCAACGCGGCTGGCCATGGCGGTACCGGCCAGGTCCATCTGTGCGACCAGCCAGCCGCCGAAGATGTCGCCGAAACCGTTGGTTTCGCGCGGCAGCGCGGTGATCTGCAAGGCCAGATCGCCCTGCGGGATAGGATCTTCTTGTTCGAGCTCAATCATGCCGTGGGGCCTCTGACCCGTGACGCTTCATGGGTGGCGCAGTGACGGACGCCGTTAAAACGATTCAGCTGCTCGCATACTACGCTGATTTCGCTTCAGGGGCGGCCTTGGGGAAACTCTGCGAAACAGTCTGACAATAGAGACCGACGTTTTCGCACAATATCCCTCAACAGAATCAACCTTTTCCTACGAGCGGGCAGTATATAGACCCTTACAGCCAGCGACGACGTCACATTCATGAATATCTGTACGGATTTTGTACCGCTATGAGGGCTGCTCGGCAATTTGTTATCTTCACCCGCTACCCAATCCAGAAGCCGCATGCCAAGCGGCCTGCACACTAAAAAAGAGAACGAGCAGCGATGACCTCCGTGCCGAGCAGTATCGAGCAGCCTTCCAGGCCGCTGACCCGCAGCGACTACAAGACCCTCTCTCTGTCCGCCCTCGGTGGTGCCCTGGAGTTCTACGACTTCATCATCTTCGTGTTCTTCGCCACGGTGGTGGGCAAGCTGTTCTTCCCCGCCGACATGCCCGAGTGGCTGCGCCTGATGCAGACCTTCGGCATCTTCGCCGCCGGCTACCTGGCACGGCCGCTGGGCGGCATCGTCATGGCCCACTTCGGTGACCTGCTCGGGCGCAAGAAGATGTTCACCCTGAGCATCTTCATGATGGCGCTGCCGACCCTGGTCATGGGCCTGCTGCCGACTTATGCACAGATCGGCCTGTGGGCGCCGATCCTGCTGCTGTTGATGCGTGTCATCCAGGGGGCGGCCATCGGTGGTGAAGTGCCGGGCGCCTGGGTATTCGTCTCCGAGCACGTGCCGGCGCGCAACACCGGTTATGCCTGCGGCACCCTGACCGCCGGCCTGACCTCGGGCATCCTGCTTGGCTCGCTGGTGGCGACGCTGATCAACACGATCTACAGCCCGGAAGAAGTGGCTGACTACGCTTGGCGCATCCCGTTCCTGCTGGGTGGGGTGTTCGGCTTCTTCGCGGTCTATCTGCGCCGCTGGCTGCATGAAACCCCGGTGTTCGCCGAGATGCAGGCGCGCAAGGCCCTGGCCGAGGAGCTGCCGCTGCGCGCGGTGCTACGCGACCACCGCGGCGCGATCATCCTGTCGATGCTGCTCACCTGGTTGCTGTCGGCCGGCATCGTGGTGATCATCCTGATGACCCCGGCCCTGCTGCAGAGCCTCTACCACGTCAGCCCCACCGATTCGCTCAAGGCCAACAGCCTGGCCATCGTGCTGCTCAGCCTGGGCTGTGTCGGCGCCGGTAGCCTGGCCGACCGCTTCGGTGCCGGGCGTGTGTTCATCGTTGGCAGCCTGGCGCTGCTGGCCTCGTCCTGGGCCTTCTACCACAGCCTGCCGACCCGCCCGGACCTGCTGTTCCCGCTGTACGCCCTGACCGGGCTGTGCGTGGGTATCGTCGGTGCCGTGCCGTACGTGATGGTCAAGGCGTTCCCGCCGGTGGTGCGTTTCAGTGGGCTGTCGTTCTCCTACAACCTGGCGTACGCGATCTTCGGTGGTTTGACGCCGATGGTGGTTACCGCGCTGTTGAAATTCAGCCCTATGGCGCCTGCTTACTATGTGGCTTGCCTGTGTGCCGTTGGTCTGGCCGTGGGTCTCTATTTGCTCGCCAACAAGCGCTAAGCGGCTGGCACTGTTGGCCTCTTCGCGGGTAAACCTGCGAAGAAGGTGGACCTGCTCGAACCCTTCCTGAAACATCTTGAAAGGCCATCCCGGGCAACCGGTGATGGCCTTTCATCCAATTGTCACATTGGAGTCATATCGTGTTCATGCGGCCTGCAGATACTTAGGCCCGTTCCATCACAACCCCTACGATATTCCTGCTAGGAGCAAGGCATGAAACTGAAGCGTTTGATGGCGGCCCTGACCTTTGCCGCCGCTGGCGTTGCCACCGCCAATGCGGTCGCCGCTGTCGACCCAGCCATCCCGACCTACACCAAGACCACCGGTGTATCGGGTAACCTCTCCAGCGTCGGTTCGGACACCCTCGCCAACCTGATGACCCTGTGGGCCGAGGCCTACAAGAAGGAATATCCGAACGTAAACATCCAGATCCAGGCCGCCGGCTCCTCCACCGCGCCGCCCGCGCTGACCGAAGGCACCGCCAACCTGGGCCCGATGAGCCGCAAGATGAAGGACGTCGAGCTGCAGGCCTTCGAGCAGAAGTACGGCTACAAGCCAACCGCCATCCCGGTTGCCGTCGACGCCCTGGCCGTGTTCGTGCACAAGGACAACCCGATCAAGGGCCTGACCATGGCTCAGGTCGACGCCATCTTCTCGTCCACCCGCCTGTGCGGCGGCAAGGCTGACGTGAAGACCTGGGGTGACATCGGTGTGACCGGCGACCTGGCCAACAAGCCAATCCAGCTGTTCGGCCGTAACTCGGTATCGGGCACCTACGGCTACTTCAAGGAAGAAGCCCTGTGCAAAGGCGACTTCAAGCCTAACGTCAACGAACAGCCTGGCTCGGCTTCGGTCGTGCAGTCGATCAGCTCCTCGCTGAACGGCATCGGCTACTCGGGCATCGGCTACAAGACCGCCAGCGTGAAGACCGTGGCCCTGGCCAAGAAAGAGGGCGGCGAGTTCATCGAAGACAACGAAGCCAACGCCCTGAACGGTTCGTACCCGCTGTCGCGCTTCCTCTACGTGTACGTCAACAAGGCCCCGAACAAGCCTCTGGCCCCGCTGGAAGCCGAGTTCGTCAAGCTGGTGCTGTCCCAGGCAGGCCAGCAGGTCGTGGTGAAGGATGGCTACATCCCGCTGCCGGCCAAAGTGGTCGACAAGACCCTGGCTGACCTGGGCCTGTCCCACGCCGGTAACGTCGCAAAGAAGTAAGTAACTGAGGATGAGGCCGGTGCTGATGCCCGGCCTTGTCCACGAATTTCTCGGTCCGAAGCCAGGGTTCCTGCGCGGCGGGCTTTCTTGCGTCACTGCATTGTCATGTTTTTGTCATACGGGACCGCTAGGGTGTGCGCATGAATGATCTGGCCAACTCCACCATGACCCAAAATTCCCCGCCGGTGCGCATTGATTTCAATACGCCCGAGCTGCAACGCAAGCGCCGCATGCGCGCCCTCAAGGACCGCCTGACCCGCTGGTACGTCCTGGTGGGCGGGCTGGCCGTGCTGGCTGCCATTACCCTGATCTTCTTCTACCTGGCCTACGTAGTGCTGCCACTGTTCCAGGGCGCCACGCTGACCAGCAAGAAGGCGCTGGAGCCGACCTGGCTGCAGCAGGATGCCGGCAAACCGCTGATGATCGCCCTCGAGGAACAGAACCTCGTGGGCATGCGCGTTTCCGACAAGGGCCAGGCCCTGTTCTTCGATACCAAGACCGGTAACGAACTCAAACGCGTCGACCTGCCCGTGCCCGCCGGCACCCAGGTCAGCTCGATCAGCACCGACCAACCCGGCAGCCCGCTGGTGGTGCTGGGCCTGTCCAACGGCCAGGCGCTGGTGTTCCACCACACCTACAAGATCACCTACCCGGACAACAAGAAGACCATCGAGGCGGGCATCGACTACCCCTATGGTCAGGACCTGTTCACCCTGGATGACCAGGGCCGCGCGCTGGAACACGTGAGCGTCAACGTCAATGGCGACACCCTGTTGCTGGCCGGCTCCACCGGTGCGCACCTGCAGGTGATCGAACTGTCGCGCACCGAGAACATGATGACCGACGAGGTCACCGTCGAGCAGAACCGCATCGAGTTGCCGCAGATGACCGAGACGGTGAAGAACATCTTCATCGACCCGCGCCAGCAGTGGCTGTACGTGGTCAACGGCCGTGCCACCGCCGACGTCTTCAGCCTGCGCGAGAAGAGCCTCAACGGCCGCTACAAGCTGCTCGAGGACGGCAACGCCGAAATCACCGCCAGCGGCCAACTGGTCGGCGGCATCTCGCTGATCTTCGGTGACTCCAAGGGCGGCCTGAGCCAGTGGTTCATGGCCCGCGACCCGGATGGCGAGTCGCGCCTGAAACTGATCCGCAGCTTCCAGCTGGGTAACGCACCGATCGTGCAGATCGACGCCGAAGAGCGCCGCAAGGGCTTCATCGCCCTCGACAGCGCCGGCAAGCTGGGTGTGTTCCACAGCACCGCGCACCGTACCCTGCTGGTCGAGCCGGTCGCCGAAGGCGCGGGCATCCTGGCCCTGTCGCCACGCGCCAACCGCATCATCATCGAAGAAGGCGGCAAGCTGCTGCCACTGAGCCTGCGCAACCCGCACCCAGAGATCTCCTTCAGTGCGCTGTGGGGCAAGGTCTGGTACGAGAACTACGACGAGCCTAAATACGTCTGGCAGTCGACCGCCTCGAACACCGACTTCGAACCCAAGCTGAGCCTGTCGCCGCTGACCTTCGGGACGCTCAAGGCCGCGTTCTACGCGATGATCCTGGCTGCTCCGCTGGCCATCGCCGCCGCCATCTACACCGCCTACTTCATGGCCCCGGGCATGCGCCGCAAGGTCAAGCCGGTGATCGAACTGATGGAAGCGATGCCGACGGTGATCCTCGGCTTCTTCGCCGGCCTGTTCCTCGCGCCGTACCTTGAAGGCCACCTGCCGGGCGTGTTCAGCCTGCTGCTGATCCTGCCGGTGGGCATCCTGGTCGCCGGTTTTGCCTGGAGCCGCCTGCCGGAGTCGATCCGCCTGCGTATCCCGGATGGCTGGGAAGCGGCGATCCTGATCCCGGTGATCCTGGCGATCGGCTGGTTCGCGCTGTACATGAGCCCGTTCATGGAAAGCTGGTTCTTCGGCGGCGACATGCGCCTGTGGATCAGCAACGACCTGGGGATCACCTACGACCAGCGCAACGCCCTGGTAGTCGGTATCGCCATGGGCTTTGCGGTCATCCCGAACATCTACTCCATCGCCGAAGACGCCGTGTTCAGCGTGCCGCGCAGCCTCACCCTGGGCTCGCTGGCCCTGGGTGCGACGCCGTGGCAGACCCTGACCCGCGTGGTCATCCTCACCGCCAGCCCGGGCATCTTCTCGGCACTGATGATCGGCATGGGCCGTGCGGTGGGCGAGACCATGATCGTGCTCATGGCCACCGGCAACACCCCGGTGATGGAAATGAACCTGTTCGAGGGCATGCGCACCCTGGCCGCCAACGTGGCCGTGGAAATGCCGGAATCGGAAGTCGGTGGCAGCCACTATCGTGTGCTGTTCCTCGCCGCCCTCGTGCTGCTGATGTTCACGTTCATCATGAACACCTTGGCCGAGCTGATTCGCCAGCGCCTGCGCAAGAAATACTCGTCGCTTTGATAGAAAGGTAGAGATCCGTGAAAAAGGATTCCCTCAAAGGCTGGTTCAAGAGCGGCGCCCCCGGCGTCTGGATCAGCGGTGGCGCGGTAGCCATGGCGGTCATCATGACCGTCGGCCTGCTGGCCGTGATCGCTGTGCGTGGCTTGGGCCACTTCTGGCCGGCCGACCTGGTCCAGGCCACCTACAAGGTGCCTGGCCAGGCCGACCACGTGATCATCGGTGAAGTGGTACAGAAGGAAGAAGTACCGCGCGAACGCCTCAAGGGTGCCGGCCTGCCGGTGCCCGACCAGGGCCCGGAGTTCATGACCCGCGAGCTGGTCAAGATCGGTAACCGCGACCTTAACGGCAGCGACTTCACCTGGCTGGTCGGCGAGTGGCTGGTGGATCAGCAAAAGCCCGCCGAGCTGATCGCCCTGGAGCGCCGCGAGTGGGGCAACTTCTACGGCTATCTGGTGAGCGTCAAGGAAGAAGGGCGCGTGGTTGCCCAGGGCCCTGAGGCCTGGAACGAGCTGCAGACCCGCCTCAAGCGCGCCAGCGAACTCAACGACCAGTTGGTGAAGCTCGAGAAGAAAGACATCGGCGCCATCAACCACGGCCTGGAGCGCTTGCGCCTGCATGGCCGCAAGCTGGAACTGGACGGCAAGCTCGATGCCGCCGCCCAGGCCGACATGGATGCCGAGCGCGCCGAGCTGAACAACCGCTACAAGGCCATCGAAGAGCGCCTGAGCGGCCTGCACCAGGCCTTCGCCCGCGACAGCCTGGTGGCCCGCGACGGCAACGGCCGCGAAGTGGAGATCAACCTGAGCAAGGTGGTCCACGCGATCCAGCCGAACGCCATGTCCGGCCTGACCAAGATGGGTGCCTACTTCGCCAAGGTATGGGAGTTCCTCAGCGACGACCCGCGTGAGGCCAACACTGAAGGCGGTATCTTCCCGGCCATCTTCGGCACCGTGATGATGACCCTGATCATGGCCGTGATCGTCACCCCGTTCGGCGTGCTGGCCGCAGTCTACCTGCGCGAATACGCCAAGCAGGGCCCGGTGACCCGCTTGATCCGCATCGCCGTGAACAACCTGGCCGGTGTACCGGCGATCGTCTACGGCGTGTTCGGCCTGGGCTTCTTCGTCTACGTGCTGGGTGGCTCGATCGACCGCCTGTTCTTCCCCGAGTCGCTGCCGGCGCCTACCCTGGGCACACCCGGCCTGCTTTGGGCTTCGCTGACCCTGGCGCTGCTGGCGGTGCCGGTGGTGATCGTGGCCACCGAGGAAGGCCTGGCGCGCATTCCACGCACCGTGCGTGAGGGCTCGCTGGCCCTGGGTGCGACCAAGGCCGAGACCCTGTGGAAGATCGTCCTGCCGATGGCCAGCCCGGCCATGATGACCGGCATGATCCTCGCCGTGGCCCGCGCCGCCGGCGAAGTGGCCCCGTTGATGCTGGTGGGTGTGGTGAAGCTGGCGCCATCGCTGCCGGTGGACGGCAACTACCCGTACCTGCACCTGGACCAGAAGATCATGCACCTGGGCTTCCACATCTACGACGTCGGCTTCCAGAGCCCCAACGTCGAGGCCGCGCGGCCGCTGGTGTATGCCACCGCGTTGCTGCTGGTGCTGGTGATCGCCACCCTCAACCTCTCGGCGGTGTGGATGCGTAACCACCTGCGCGAGAAGTACAAGGCCCTCGACAGCTGATCCTGATTGCAAGCGCGCCGCCCGCAGCCCGGGCGGCCCTTTGAAACGAATTGATAGCGTATGGAGTTGACCATGCAGCATGAATCCCACGCCCACGGCATCGACATGTCGGCCCTGGGCCGCGACAAGCAGAGCCTGCGCCTGGCTGAAGAGACCGTGGCCATCGAAGTGCCCGGCCTGTCCCTGTTCTACGGCGACAAGCAGGCGCTGTTCGACGTCAGCATGAATATCCCCAAGCAGCGCGTGACCGCCTTCATCGGCCCGTCCGGCTGCGGCAAGTCGACCCTGCTGCGCACCTTCAACCGCATGAACGACCTGGTTGACGGCTGCCGTGTTGACGGCGCCATCAACCTGTACGGCAACAACATCTACCGCAAGGGCGAGGACGTGGCCGAACTGCGCCGCCGCGTGGGCATGGTGTTCCAGAAGCCCAACCCGTTCCCCAAGACCATCTACGAGAACGTGGTCTACGGCCTGCGCATCCAGGGCATCAACAAGAAGCGCACCCTCGATGAAGCCGTGGAATGGGCGCTGAAGGGCGCGGCCCTGTGGGACGAGGTCAAGGACCGTCTGCACGAGTCGGCGCTGGGCCTGTCCGGTGGCCAGCAGCAGCGTCTGGTGATTGCCCGTACCATCGCCGTCGAGCCGGAAGTGCTGCTGCTCGACGAGCCGTGCTCGGCACTGGACCCGATCTCGACGCTGAAAGTCGAAGAGCTGATCTACGAACTGAAATCCAAGTACACCATCGTCATCGTTACCCACAACATGCAGCAAGCGGCCCGTGTTTCGGACTACACCGCGTTCATGTACATGGGCAAACTGGTGGAATTCGGTGATACCGACACCCTGTTCACCAACCCGGCGAAGAAGCAGACCGAAGACTACATCACCGGCCGCTATGGCTAGGTGGGATCCGTGGGAGCGGCGGTGCGCCGCTGCGACTTGCCCCGCGATTGCGCCAGAGCTGGCACCGCAATCGCGAGGCAAGCTCGCTCCCACGGTTCATAGTGCTTGCCAGGGAACGATACGAACGACTTGAAGCTTGCAGCTTCTTCGCGGAGCGAAACGATGATCAACAAAGAAAGCCTTACCCACCACATTTCCCAGCAGTTCAACGCCGAGCTCGAAGAAGTCCGCAGCCACTTGCTGGCCATGGGCGGGCTGGTCGAGAAGCAGGTCAACGACGCCGTCACCGCGCTGATCGAGGCCGACTCGGGCCTGGCCCAGCAGGTGCGTGAAGTCGACGAACAGATCAACCAGATGGAGCGCAACATCGACGAGGAATGCGTGCGCATCCTCGCCCGCCGCCAGCCGGCGGCCTCCGACCTGCGTCTGATCATCAGCATCTCCAAGTCGGTGATCGACCTGGAGCGCATCGGTGACGAATCCACCAAGATCGCCCGCCGCGCCATCCAGCTGTGCGAGGAAGGGGTGTCGCCACGGGGTTATGTCGAGGTGCGCCACATCGGCGACCAGGTGCGCAACATGGTGCGTGACGCACTGGATGCCTTCGCCCGTTTCGACGCTGACCTGGCGCTGTCGGTGGCCCAGTACGACAAGACCATCGACCGCGAGTACAAGACCGCGTTGCGCGAACTGGTCACCTACATGATGGAAGATCCGCGTTCGATCACGCGCGTGCTCAGCGTGATCTGGGCCCTGCGTTCGCTGGAGCGGATCGGCGACCACGCGCGCAACATCTCGGAGCTGGTGATCTACCTGGTACGCGGTACCGACGTGCGCCACATGGGTCTCAAACGCATGAAAGCGGAAGTACAGGGCGAGGCCTTCGAAGAGGGCGAAATCGCTAATGTTCCGGCTGAACCGGACGATAAATAGAATTGCTCCCGAGCAACAGCGCCCGGCATCCGCCGGGCGTTTTCGTTTGCGGTCGAGCACCCTGCAGGCAGCCGCGAACGTGTAGAGAAGTCCCGGCGTGACCCGTGTTTTGGCAAATGGCCATCAGTCGGCGGTATGCTAGTCGGGATTCAAGAGGAGTATCGATGAGTAAAGTCAATGTGCTGGTCGTGGACGATGCCCCGTTCATCCGCGATCTGGTAAAGAAGTGCCTGCGTAATGCCTTCCCGGGCATGGTAATCGAAGATGCGGTCAACGGCCGCAAAGCCATGGCCATGCTCAGCAAGGAGCGTTTCGACCTGGTTTTGTGCGACTGGGAGATGCCGGAGATGTCCGGCCTCGAGCTGCTGAGCTGGTGCCGCCAGCAGGAAGAAATGAAGACCATGCAGTTCATCATGGTGACCAGCCGTGGTGACAAGGAGAACGTGATCCAGGCCATCCAGGCCGGCGTCTCCGATTTCGTCGGCAAGCCGTTCACCAACGAACAGCTGCTGACCAAGGTGAAAAAGTCGCTGACCAAGATCGGCAAACTCGACAGCCTGATGGCGAGTGGGCCGGCGCGGGTCAACTCGGCGTTCGCCAACGATTCGCTCAGCGCCCTGACCGGGGGCCGCCCGGAGGCTGCCAAGGTTGCCGCCCCTGCCGCGCCAGCAGCAACGGCCGCCAAGCCGTTGATCAATGCGCCGGCGCCGAAAGCCGCCGCCGCTGCAGCACCGACCGGCCGTGGGCAGGGTCAGCTGCGCCTGGCCAGCGGTCCGCAACCGTGCGTGATCAAGGCCCTGAGCCTGAAGGAGGCGTTGCTGGTGGTGCGTCGCAGCGCCAACCTGCCGCAGGTGCTCGAAGGCGCGGTGCTCGACCTTGAGCAAGGCGAGAACGCCGAAGTGGCGCGGCTGAACGGTTACCTGCATGCCGTTGCGGCGTTGGAGCCGAAGCCGGACAGCGACTGGCTGCAATTGAACTTCAAGTTCGTCGATCAGGATGCGCAGAAGCTCGATTACCTGTCGCGGCTGATTGCTCGTGGCACTGCGCAGAAGCACTTCACGCCTGGTGCCTGAGGTGCAGGTCCTGCCTTTGTAGGAGCGGCCTTGCGTCGCGACAGGGCTGCGCAGCGGCCCCAGGATTTCAACGTGGATGCATAGATCGCTGGGGCCGCTTTGCGGCCCTATCGCGACACAAGGCCGCTCCTACAGACCGGGGTGAACCCATGGCATCCGACCAGCTGTAGCAACTCGTCTTGAAATCGGCTGCTAGGCTTCGACAGAACTCAACTGTCAAAAAGCCACTATCATGCCGCCCGCCCGCCTGCTGCTGTTCTGTGCCTTGCTCACGGCCTCGGCGTCGAGCCTGGGCATGACCATCTACAAGACCACCGACGATTTCGGTGTGGCCTCTTACTCGGAAAGCCCCAGCCCAGGGGCAAAACCCTTGATCGTTCACGAGCCCATGGTCGAGCGCCTCGACGGCCAGGTGCGCCTGCAGACCGAGGCATTCCGTGGCGGCGTGCGCTTCATTGCGCGTAACGAGCTGCATGTGCCGATGGAGGTCGAACTGCGCCTCAATGGCCTGGCCAATGCCTTTGGCGGCAATGCCCCGCGCCTGGTCAGGCGTGTGGTGCCCGCGCGTTCGACCCAGGTCCTCAGCGTCATACTGGCTGCGCCCAGCGGGCCGTTGAAATACGTCAGCAAGTTCGAGTACGCCATGGGCGATCCCATCCAGCGTACCCAGGGCTATCGCTACCCCTTCCCGTGGAAGGGCGGGCCGTTTCGCATCAGCCAGGGGCCCAATGGCCGCTTCAGCCATTTCGGCCCGAAGGGGCGCTACGCCATCGATATCGCCATGCCCGAGGGCACGCCGATCATCGCGGCCAGGGGCGGGGTGGTGGTCAGGATCGAGAACAGCCAGACCGGGCGTGGCAGCAACCCGGCGGGCAACTTCGTGCGCATCCTGCACCCGGACGGCACCATGGGCGTCTACCTGCACCTGATGCGTGGCTCGGTGGTGGTGGCAGAGGGGCAACAGGTGGTGGTGGGGCAGGCATTGGCCAAGTCGGGCAATACCGGCAACAGCAGTGGGCCGCATCTGCACTTCGTGGTGCAGCGCAACGTGGGGCTGGCGCTGGAGTCGATCCCCTATCAGTTCGACCGGCCGATTGGCGGGATGCCGGATTTCACTGCTGGCAACCCCTGAAAGCATCGCGGGGCAAGCCCGCTCCCACGAGGTTCGTGGGAGCGGGCTTGCCCCGCGATAGGTTGCAGATGCTGATCAATCCAGCTTGAGCACCTTGGCCAGCACGATCTTCGGCCCTTTCATCTTCTTGATGATGATGCGCAGGCCTTCGACCTCCAGCACTTCCTCTTCCTCAGGCACGCGCTTTAGGGTCTCGTAGATCAGCCCGGCGAGGGTCTCCGCCTCGATGTGGTCGAGGTCGATCCCCAGCAGCCGTTCGACCTTGAACAGCGGCGTATCGCCCCGTACCAGCAGCTTGCCGGGCTGGTAGGCGAGGATGCCGCGTTCGGTCTTGCGGTGTTCGTCCTGAATGTCGCCCACCAGCACTTCCAGCACGTCTTCCATGGTCAGGTAGCCGATCACCTTGCCGTCGGCCTCCTCGACCAGCACGAAGTGCGCGCCGCCTTTGCGGAACTGCTCGAGCAGTTGCGACAGCGGCATGTGCCGGGACACACGCTCCAGCGGCCGGGCCAGGTCGTCCAGGTCGATGGTCTGCGGCAGGTGGTCCAGTTCGGCCAGCTCCAGCAGCAGGTCCTTGATGTGCAGCAGGCCGGTGAACTCTTCGCGCTCGGCGTCGTACACCGGGTAGCGGCTGAACTTGTGCCGGCGCAGCAGCGCGAGGATGTCCTTGAGCGGGGCATGGGCGTCGATGCTGACCATGTCCTCGCGTGAGTTGGCCCAGTCGACCACCTCCAGCTCGCCCATCTCCACGGCCGAGGCCAACACGCGCATGCCCTGGTCGCTCGGGTCCTGGCCACGGCTGGAGTGCAGGATCAGCTTGAGCTCCTCGCGGCTGTAGTGGTGCTCGTGGTGCGGGCCGGGCTCGCCTTGCCCGGCGATGCGCAGGATGGTGTTGGCGCTGGCGTTGAGCAGGTAGATGGCCGGGTACATCGCCCAGTAGAACAGGTACAGCGGCACCGCCGTCCACAGCGACAGCAGCTCGGGTTTGCGGATCGCCCAGGACTTGGGCGCCAGCTCGCCGACCACGATGTGCAGGTAGGAGATGACGAAGAACGCGACGAAGAACGAGATGCCCTTGATCAGCTCGGGAGAGTCGACGCCGAAGTAGGCCAGCAGCGGTTCGAGCAGGTGGGCGAAGGCCGGCTCACCGACCCAGCCCAGGCCCAGCGAAGCCAGGGTGATGCCCAGCTGGCAGGCCGAAAGATAGGCGTCGAGCTGGTTGTGTACCTTGCGCAGGATGCTGCCACGCCAGCCATGCAGCTCGGCGATGGACTCGACGCGGGTGGAGCGCAGCTTGACCATGGCGAACTCGGCGGCAACGAAGAAGCCGTTGAGCAGCACCAGGAACAAGGCAAAGAGAATCATGCCGAAATCGGCGAACAACGAGGTGAGGCTGATACCAGGGGAAGGGTCCATGATGGAGTTTTACGGGGTCCGTCTGCTGAAAAGTAAGAAAAAAAGTGCCAGCGTTTGCTGGCACAGGGGATCCAATGTAGCGGCTGAAGCCGCAAAAGCAAAGGGGAGGGCCATGCCCGGTTGGCGCATCGCGGGGCAAGCCCGCTCCCACGATGCCTGTGCAGATCCGTGGGAGCGGGCTTGCCCCGCGAGGGTTCAGTCCTTGTTCACGACCAATTGTGCCGGCGCAAAATGACAGGTGAAGGTGCTGCCATGCCCCGGCACGCTGCTGATTTCCAGGCGCCCGCGATGGCGCATCAGCACATGCTTGACGATCGCCAGGCCCAGCCCGGTGCCGCCGGTGTTGGAGGCGCGGCTGGAGTCGACGCGGTAGAAGCGTTCGGTCAGGCGCGGCAGGTGCTTGGCCTCGATGCCGACGCCCGAGTCCTGCACCGACAGGTGCGCGCCCTGCTCGTCGGCCCACCAGCGAATACGGATGTTGCCCTCGTCCTGGGTGTACTTGACCGCGTTGAACACCAGGTTGGAGAACGCGCTGCGCAGTTCCGACTCGCTGCCCTTCAAGCGGATGCCGGGTGCGGCCTCCAGGGTGATGCGCTGGTTGCGCGGGCCGGACAGCGCCTGGGCATCGTTGTTGATGGCGGTGAGCAGGGCGTCGACCAGCACCGGCTGGTTGTCCGAGGGATAGTCGGTGGCTTCGAGCTTGGCCAGCAGCAGCAGGTCGTTGAGCAGGGTCTGCATGCGCGAGCCTTGCGCGCTCATCTGTTGCAGGGCACGGCCCCAGCGCGGGTTCACGCCTTCGACGTTGTCCAGCAGGGTTTCCAGGTAGCCGGTGATCACCGTCAGCGGCGTGCGCAGCTCGTGGCTGACGTTGGCGACGAAGTCCTTGCGCATCTGTTCGAGCTGATGGATGCGGGTCACGTCGCGAACCAGCATCAGGTGCTCGTTGTTGCCGTAGCGGGTGAGTTGCAGCTGCACGCGCAGGCGGTCGTTGATCGGTGAGGGGATCTCGAGTGGCTCGGCATAGTTTTCCGCTTCGAAGTATTCCTTGAAGCGCGGGTGGCGCACCAGGTTGGTCACCGGTTGGCCGCCGTCCTGCGGGGTCTTGAAGCCCAGCAGGGTTTCGGCAGCGCGGTTCCACCACTCCAGGTTGCCTTCGCTGTCGAGCATGATCACCGCGTCACGCAATGCGGCGGTGGACTCCTGCACCCGGTCGATCACCGCCTGCAGGCGGCCACGCACGCGCTGGTCGCGGCGCTGCAGGTGATAGATGCTGTCGAACACCTCGCCCCACAGGCCGTAGCCGTCCGGCGGTGCCTCATCGGGCTGGTGGTGGCGCAGCCAGTCGTGCAGGCGCAGCAGCTGCTTGAGCGTCCAGCCCAGGTAGAACGCCAGGCCGATGGCCAGGCTCCAGCCGTAGAAACCGCTGACCAGGCCGCCGATCAGGCAGACGGTGATCAGCAGCAACATGTGGCGAATCAGGGTTGCGTGCCAGTTCTGGTTCAATTGACAGTCCTTGTACTGCGGGCGTCTGGGCTTCGATCAGCTCTTGGTCGAGAACCGATAGCCAGTGCCGCGGACGGTTTGTACCAGATTTTCGTAGGCTTCACCCAGCGCCTTGCGCAGGCGGCGGATGTGCACGTCGACCGTGCGCTCCTCGACGTAGACGTTGCCGCCCCAGACCTGGTCGAGCAGCTGGCCACGGGTGTAGGCGCGCTCCTGGTGGGTCATGAAGAACTGCAGCAGGCGGTATTCGGTGGGGCCCATCTCGGCAGGCCTGCCGTCGATGGTCACCCGGTGGCTGATCGGGTCGAGCAGCAGGCCGCCGACTTCGATTGGGGCTTCGCTGTCGCTCGGGCCGGTGCGGCGCAGCACGGCCTTGAGGCGCGCCACCAGCTCGCGCGGCGAGAACGGCTTGGTGATGTAGTCGTCGGCGCCCACTTCGAGGCCCTGGATCTTGTTGTCCTCTTCGCCCTTGGCGGTGAGCATGATGATCGGGATATCGCCGGTCAGTTCGTCGCGCTTGAGGCGGCGCGCCAGTTCGATGCCCGAGGTGCCCGGCAGCATCCAGTCGAGCAGGATCAGGTCCGGCTTGCGGTCGACGATGATGGCGTGGGCCTGTTGCGAGTTCTCCGCTTCAAGGCAGTCATAGCCAGCCATTTCCAATGCAACGGCGATCATCTCGCGGATAGGCGCTTCGTCGTCGACGATCAGAATGTTTCTGCCAACCATGCTCAATTACCTCTCCCGGGAACGGTGTCTTGGCCCGCATTAGATAACGGAATTATTGCAGCTGTGTGACAGGGCATGGGCAGTTCTGGCGACATTGCATGACTGGGCTAGGCTTCACAGGGCCGCTGCAGCGGCTACCAGAACCCTTCAACCCCCCGAAACGATGGTGATTCCAATGACACGACATACGCTGAGCTGGATGGCCCTTTGCGCTGCGCTGGCAGTGCCGGGGGTGGCGTCGGCTCATCACGCCATGGAGAAGGATGGCATGTGGGTCGACCACAACGGCATGACCCTGTACACCTTCGACAAGGATGCAGGTGGCAAGTCGATGTGCAACGGCGATTGCGCGACCAACTGGCCGCCGTTGAAGGTCACGGCCGGTGAAAAAGCCGAAGGCAAGTGGACGCAGATCAAGCGCGACGACGGTTCGATGCAGTGGGCCTACGATGGCAAGCCGCTGTACACCTTCGTCAAGGACAAGAAAGCCGGGGACATGACCGGCGATGGCATGAAGGATGTCTGGCACGTGGCCAAGCCTTAACAGCGCCTTGTAACCTGTGGGAGCGGGTTTACCCGCGAATGCGATGGTGGACTCACCGACGCATTCGCGGGTAAACCCGCTCCCACAGGGGCAGTGAAGGTCAACGCAACGCGTAATCCAGCACCACCCCGATAAAGATCAACATCCCCGCCCAATGGTTGTGCAGGAACGCCTTGAAGCACGATTCTCGGTCCAGCTTGCGCGTCGACCAGAATTCCCAGGCAAAGCACACCGCTGCCGCCAGCAACCCCAGATGGAACCAGCCCCCCAGCTCGAAACGGCTGCCGGCCAGCAGCAAGCAGCCCAGCGACAGCAGCTGCAGGGTGAGAATGATCACCCGGTCAGCCTCGCCGAACAGGATGGCGGTGGATTTCACCCCGATCTTCAGGTCGTCGTCACGATCGACCATGGCGTAGTAGGTGTCATAGCCCACCGTCCACAGCAGGTTGGCGATGTACAACAGCCAGGCGGCGGCCGGCAGTTCTCCACCGGCGGCGGTGAAGGCCATGGGAATGCCCCAGGAATACGCGGCACCCAGCACCACCTGCGGGTAATAGGTGTAGCGCTTCATGAACGGGTAGCAGAACGCCAGGGCCACGGCGCCGAACGACAGCCAGACGGTGCGGGCGTTGGTGCACAGCACCAGCAGGAAGCTCACCCCCACCAGCACGGCGAACAATGCCAAGGCTTCCCGTGGCTTGACCCTGCCACTGGCCAGCGGCCGGTCGGCGGTGCGCTTGACGTGGCCGTCCACCTTGCGGTCGGCGAAGTCGTTGATGCAGCAGCCGGCGGCACGCATCAGCACCACCCCCAGGCCGAAGATCAGCACGTTGGCCACGCTGGGTGCGCCATTGCCGGCGATCCACACGGCCATCAGCGTCGGCCACAGCAGCAGGTAGATGCCGATCGGGCGGTCCATGCGGCTCAGCTGGACGAAGTCCCAGGCCCGTGGGTGCAGGCGGTTGAGCGATTTGAGCAGTTGCAGGTACATCAGCAGGTTGCCTCCTTGGCCGCTTGCCACAGCGCCGGCAGGAAAATCTCAGCCACCAGCAGGTCGAGGCCGGCACGCTCGAAGCGCGAACGCCGCCCCCACAGCCCGGCATGGGCGGCCTCGGCAGGCAACCAGCCCTGTGGATAACTGCACACCTCGATGGGGTGGCGGATGAACGCCTGGTCGCAGAACAGCAACTCACCGAGCGAGCGGGTGCCCAGGGTTTCCAGGTCCAGGCCGCCGCGTTCCAGCACGCTGCGCCCGGCCACGCTGCGGGCGAACACCCAGGGCTGGCCATGGCCGCGCAGGTAGACCTCACGCACCCAGCCCTCTTCGCCGGGCGCAAGGCCAAGCGCTGCGCATTCGTCATCGCGCAGCGGCTGCCAGCCTTCGAACAAGGGCGTGACGCTGAAGTGGTCGTGGGACAGCTGGGTCAGGCGGCGGGTCAGGGAGCCTTGGTCGAACAGCCAGTCGAGGGTCGGCTGGTCGAGCGTGCTCGCCAGTTGTGAATACGGCAGCCACGCGACAGCGGCTGCTTGCGGGGTTTCGTACGACACGTCGGTATGCTTGTGACAGCCAGAGAGGCGGCGAGCTTAGCATGATTGCCCTGGCGGCTTGCATACAGTACAAAGCCCGGACCAGATTGCGCGGTGCCTCTATCGCGGGGCATCAGCAGCGACACATCAAGCCTGACCGAGGAACGACCCCCCATGAAGAAGTGGCAATGTATTGTCTGTGGCCTGATCTACGACGAAGCCGAAGGCTGGCCGGATGACGGCATCGCCCCAGGCACCCGTTGGGAAGACGTGCCGCAAGACTGGCTGTGCCCCGACTGCGGCGTGGGCAAGAGCGACTTCGAAATGATCGCCATCGGCTGATCGCACCCTTACTGGAATGAGGAAGCACCTGCATGACGTCCCCCGTGGTAATCATCGGCACCGGCCTTGCCGGCTACAACCTGGCCCGCGAATTTCGCAAGCTCGACAGTGAAACGCCGCTGCTGCTGATTACTGCCGACGACGGTCGCTCCTACTCCAAGCCGATGCTCTCCACCGGTTTCGCCAAGGGCAAGGACGCCGACGGCCTGTGCATGGCCGAGCCCGGCGCGATGGCCGAGCAGCTCAAGGCCGAGGTTCGCACCCATACCCGTATCAGCGGTATCGACCCGGGGCACAAGCGCCTGTGGATCGGTGAAGAAGCGGTCGAGTACCGCGACCTGATCCTGGCCTGGGGCGCGCAGACCGTGCAGGTGCCGGTTGAAGGCGATGCCGGCGACCAGGTGTTCCCGATCAACGACCTCGAGGACTACGCGCGCTTCCGGGCTGCCGCCGCTGGCAAGCAGCGGGTGCTGATCCTCGGTGCCGGCCTGATCGGCTGCGAGTTCGCCAACGACATGACCCTGGGCGGCTACCAGTGCGACGTAGTGGCGCCGTGCGAGCAGGTGATGCCGACCCTGCTGCATCCCGCCGCTGCCAATGCCGTGCAGGCGGGCCTCGAGGGCCTGGGCGTGCGCTTCCACCTGGGGCCGGTGCTGACCCGCCTGCAGCGGGTCGGGGCGGCCCTCGACGCGCACCTCTCCGACGGTAGTGTGATCCCTTGCGACCTGGTGGTCTCGGCCATTGGCTTGCGTCCACGCACCGACCTGGCGGCCGCCGCCGGTTTGCAGGTGAACCGTGGCGTGGTAGTCGATCGCCAGCTGCGCACCTCCCACGCCAATATCTTTGCCTTGGGCGACTGCGCCGAGGTCGATGGCATCAATCTGCTGTACGTCATGCCCCTGATGACCTGCGCCCGTGCCCTTGCCCAGACCTTGGCCGGCAACCCCACGGCGGTCGCTTATGGGCCGATGCCCGTCACCGTGAAGACCCCGGCCTGCCCGTTGGTGGTGTCACCCCCACCCGCCGGTCAGGAAGGTACCTGGCAGGTGGAAGGCAGCGGCGCCGACCTCAAGGTGCTGTGCCACGGCTCTGACGGCCAGCTGCTGGGCTACGCCCTCACAGGCGCGGCCGTCATGGAGAAACTGGCGTTGAATCGCCAGTTGCCGCCGCTGATGGCGTAAATGGCGGGCGTTCTGTCGGATTTCTCCTGTTCTTGCCGCGACAATGGCCGCCCAGGTACTGGCGCGGCCCCGGACGGCGTGCCATTCTCACTGGCGTCTACCGCAGCCTAGAGCCTGCGGTGCCTTGAACGCTGCCGCCCTTGGCAGCACGGCATAACAACAAGAATTCCGTCAAAGAGGCTTCACTATGCGTAAACCAGAACTCGCCGCCGTCATCGCCGACAAGGCCGATCTGACCAAGGAAAAGGCCAACCAGGTCTTGAACGCGATTCTCGACAGCATCACCGGCGCACTCGACAAGGACACCGTCACCCTGGTCGGTTTCGGCACCTTCGAGAAACGTCACCGTGGCGCCCGCACCGGCAAGAACCCGCAAACCGGCGAGCCGGTCAAGATCAAGGCCAGCAACACCGTCGCCTTCAAGCCAGGCAAGAACCTGCGCGACAGCGTCAACGTACCGGCCAAGCCTGCCAAGAAGAAGTGATCGGCAGCAACAACGGTCATTCGAACGGGCGCCCTTGAGGCGCCCGTTGTGTTTCTGCGGTGAAAATGCGGCGAACTTGCATAAACCGCCCAGGAAACGGATAAACTGCGCGCCTCAGTCATTTTTCAATCGAGGCGCGTTGATGAAGTTTCGCTTTCTTCTCTGGGCCATGGGGTTGCTGATGGCCAAGGCCAGCCGCAACAACCCGGCGTTCCAGCAGCAGTTGCAGGACAAGGACCTGGTATTCCAGATGCAGACGCTGGACGGCAAGGTGGCCCGCCATTTCGTGGTCAAGGATCAACGCATCAGCAGCAAGGGTGGCCTGCACCCGCAACCGGCGTTCGCCATTGCGTTCAAGGATGCCGGCTACGGCTTCGCCACCCTGCAGGCGGGCAACAAGCAACTGGCGTTCATGCAGGGCATTCAGGACAAGAGCATCCAGATCAAGGGCAACCCGGCGCTGGTGATCTGGTTCCAGGGCTTGATGAAATACCTGAAGCCGAAGAAGAAGGGCTGATAGACAACACAGCGCAATGCACCTGTGGGAGCGGGTTTACCCGCGAATACGGTTGTGGATTGACCACCGCATTCGCGGGTAAACCCGCTCCCACAGGACACAGGACAGAGGACCGGCTACATCAGTGCGGTGCGTGGAACTGCGAGGCCAGCTCACGCAGCAAAGCTTCCGCCTCCAGCACCTTGTTCACCACTTCTTCGGCCTTGTCCCGGGTCAGCCCCAGGCGATCGAACAGGGCATCCGGGATTTCGTCCTGCGGGCCCGAACCGATACCCCGCGAGCGCAGCAGGCGCACCGAAAGGCAGACCAGGTTGGGGAAGGCCGCGTGCTCTCCGTCGTACGATGGATCGTGCTGGAAGCGCAGGGCGGTGGACAGCTCCTCGGGCATGTCCCACAGCTTCATCAGCCAGGCGCCGATCTGCTCGCGGCTGATCCCCAGCAGGTGCTGCTCTACATAGCTGTGGCACAGGTGCGGATTGACCTCCAGATGGCGGCAGATCAGCGAGAAGTGCGGCGGGAACACGTGGGCCAGCAGCAGATAACCGAAATTGTGCAGCAGGCCGGCGAGGTAGGTCAGGCCGGCTTCCGGGCGCTCTGCGCGTGGCATGGCGCGGGTCAGGCCCTCGATGACCGCAGCGGTATAGATCGACTGCTGCCAGTAGGGGGTGGCCTGTTGCGGATGGTCCTTGGGCAGGCTCAGGGTCTTGCCCAGGGCCAGGCCGAGGGCCAGGTTGATCACAAGGTCGAAGCCCAGCACCCGCACGATCGCGTCTTCCACCGAGCGGATTTTGCCCGGCGAGGCGTAGTAGGGCGATGCTGCCCAACTGACCACCTGGGCGGCCAGGGCAGGGTCGGTTTCCACCACGCCGGTGACGTCATCGGTGCTGGCATTCGGATCGACCCGCAGCTTGATGATTTTCTGCGCGGTGTCGGCCAGCGGCGGGATCTCGATGGTTTCTTCAAGGCGCTTCTGGATACGGCGAGCGGTGAAGGCCTGGACGGCCTGGGTGATCTCCTTGGAGTCGTCATTCGGGCGGTCGAGGTTGGGGCGAATCTCACGGACCGGCTGGCCGAAGCTGCCTGCACTGGCCTTGTGCAACATACGCTTGAAATCGTCGCGCTTGATCGACAGCAGGATACCCACCTCGCCCGACTGGATCAGCAGGTGCTCTTGCTCGAGCAGCTTGCCTTCGTAGAGGCAAGGCGAGCTGGTGAGTGCCGGAATGGCCGGCAGCGCCTTGAGATGATGCTTGTCGAGCATCTGCTTGAGGCGCGGCAACGGCACGGCCTTGAGCTTGCGGCCTGTCAGCTCCTCGAGGCGGTTGAGGTCCAGCAGCTTGCTCTGCGGGTACAGCACCAGCAGGGCGCCGACCTCGTCATCGAGCAGGATGGCCTGAACCTTCGATGCGGGTGGCTGCTTCGGGCTTTCTGGCACCTCGACATAGGCCACGCCGAGTTTTTCGAGCAACAGCCGGATGACAGACGGTGCGTGTGGGGTTGCGATATCCAGAGCAACTTCAGTCATGGCCTGTATCCACTAATTCCTTTGAACGCGAAGTATAACCAGCCTGATCGGCAAGCTGGTTCTGTAATGGGACGAGCGTCACACTTGGCCATATTGTTGGCCGTGGCGCAGCCAGCGGTCGAGCAGCGGGCTGACGTGGTGGGGCCAGCGCGCCAGCAAGGCCTGGGCGGCATCGCGCACGGCCGGCAGCAGGTCGGCGTCGCGCATCAGGTCGGCGACCTTGAACTGTAGCAGGCCGGTCTGGCGGGTCCCGAGCATCTCGCCGGGGCCGCGCAGCTCCAGGTCCTTTTCGGCGATGACGAAGCCGTCGTTGGTTTCGCGCATGATGCCCAGGCGCTCGCGGCCGATCTGCGACAGCGGTGGGTGGTACAGCAGCACGCAGTGGCTCACGGCGCTGCCCCGGCCAACCCGGCCGCGCAACTGGTGCAGTTGGGCCAGGCCCAGGCGCTCGGGGTTCTCGATGATCATCAGGCTGGCGTTGGGTACGTCCACGCCGACTTCGATGACCGTGGTGGCCACCAGCAACTGCAGGTTGCCAGCCTTGAACTCAGCCATTACCGCGGCCTTCTCCGCTGGCTTCATGCGCCCGTGGATCAGGCCCACGCGCAATTCGCCCAAAGCGCTGCCGAGGTCTTCGAAGGTGCTTTCGGCCGCCTGGCAGGTCAGTTCTTCGGACTCTTCGATCAGCGTGCATACCCAGTAGGCCTGGCGCCCCTCGGCGCACGCGGCGCGGACCCGCTCGACCACTTCGAAGCGGCGGCTGTCGGCCACCAGCACGGTATTGACCGGCGTTCGCCCGGGCGGCAGCTCGTCGAGGATCGAGGTGTCCAGGTCGGCGTAGGCACTCATGGCCAGGGTGCGCGGGATCGGCGTGGCGGTCATGATCAGCTGATGTGGGCACAACTCGCCGTTGACGCCCTTCTTGCGCAGGGCCAGGCGTTGCTGCACGCCGAAGCGGTGCTGTTCGTCGATGATCGCCAGGGCCAGGTGCTTGAAGCGCACCTCCTCCTGGAACAGCGCGTGGGTGCCGACCACCATCGGCGCACCGCCGGCGATCTGCTCCAGGGCGCTGGCGCGGGCCTTGCCCTTGAGCTTGCCGGCCAGCCAGGCGACTTCGATGCCCAGCGGTTCAAGCCAGCGTTTGAAGGTGATGAAGTGCTGTTCGGCGAGGATCTCGGTCGGCGCCATCAGCGCGACCTGATAGCCGGCCTCCAGCGCCTGCAGCGCGGCAAGGGCGGCAACCACTGTCTTGCCGGCGCCGACGTCGCCCTGTACCAGGCGCATCATCGGTTCGGGCTGGCTCAGGTCGTAGGCGATTTCGTTGCCGACCCGTTGCTGGGCGCCCGTGGGGCTGAAGCCCAGGTTGGCCAGGTACTGCGCGGGCAGGCGCATGGCCTTGGGCAGCACCGGCGCACGCAGGCTGCGCAGGCTTTCACGCAGGCGCTGTTGGGACAGCTGGTGGGTCAGCAGCTCTTCGAAGGCCAGGCGGTGCTGGGCCCAGTGCTGGCCTTCGGCGAGCTCATCGACATCGGCGTCAGCCGGTGGATTGTGCAGGTAGCGGATGGCGTCGCTCAATGGCGCCAGCCGGTAGTCACGGGCCAGCTCGTCGGGCAGCCAGTCGGGCAGGCTGCGCGGCCCGAGCTGACCGAGGCTCTGCTGGCACAGCAGGCGCAAGCGCTGCTGGGTGAGGCCTTCGGTGGTCGGGTAGATCGGTGTCAGGGTCTGTTCCACCGGCGCTGCCGGCTCGTCGCCGTTCAGTGCACGGTACTCGGGGTGGTAGATCTCCAGCCCCGAGGCGCCGGGGCGGGCCTCGCCATAGCAGCGCACGTGGGTGCCGCGCTTGAGGCCTTCCTTCTGCGCATTGCTGAAGTGGTAGAAACGCAGGCTCAGCACACCGGTGCCGTCGCCCAGGCGCACGACCAGGCTGCGGCGCTTGCCCATGGTCACGTCGGCGCCGCTGACCACACCTTCGATCACCGCGTCCTGCCCTGGCCGCAGCTGACCGATGGGGACCACGCGGGTGCGGTCCTGGTAGCGCAGGGGCAGGTGGAACAGCAGGTCCTGCAGGTTCTCCAGGCCAACCTTGGCGAGTTTCTCCGCCATGGCATCGCCAACGCCCTTGAGCGTGGTGACCGGCACATTCGACAGCTCGGTCATGGGGTCAGGCCGGTTCTGCCACGGGCGCCTTGGCCACCGAGCAGAGGCGCACCGAGTCGGCAAGAATCTCGATGGCCTTGGGCCGCGGGAAGCTGGCGCGCCAGGCGATGGCCACGGTGCGGAACGGCGCCGGTGAGGTCAGCGGGCGAACCTCGATGACACCGGGCGCGTAGTGGTGGCTGTGCACCGCCGACAGCGGAAGAATCGACACGCCCAGGCCGGAGGCGACCATGTGGCGGATGGTTTCCAGCGAGCTGGACTCGACCGTGGTGTGCTTGGCGCCTTCGCCGCCCTTGTTGAGGGTGGGGCAGGCCTCCAGTACCTGGTCGCGGAAGCAGTGGCCTTCGCCCAGCAGCAGCAGGCTCTTGTCGTTGAGCATGGCGGTGTCGATGGTCTTTTTCGCGGTCCACGGGTGGTCGGCCGGCATCAGCGCGCAGAAGGGTTCGTCGTACAGCGGCAACGTCAGCACGTCGGCTTCATTGAACGGCAGGGCGACGATCACCGCGTCCAGCTCGCCATTGCGCAGCTTTTCGCGCAGCACGTGGGTGAAGTTCTCTTCGATGTACAGCGGCATCTGTGGCGCCACGCGGTGCAGCTGCGGGATCAGGTGCGGGAACAGGTAGGGGCCGACGGTATAGATGGCGCCAACCTTGAGCGGGGCAGTCAGCTGGTTCTTGCCGGCCTGGGCCAGTTCGCGGATACCCTGGGCCTGTTCCAGGACCTTCTGCGCCTGGGCGACGATGCTCTCGCCGACCGGCGTGAGGCGTACCGCGCTCTTGCTGCGCTCGAAAATCAGCACGCCGAGCTCGTCCTCGAGCTTCTTCACCCCGACCGACAAGGTGGGCTGGCTGACGTGGCAACGCTCGGCGGCGTGGCCGAAGTGCTGCTCCTGGGCGAGGGTGACGATGTAGCGAAGTTCGGTGAGGGTCATAACGTGCGTCCATGAAGTTGCGGCCCCAGCATAGCGGCTGCAATTGATAGACGCACGTTATCAGACTTGCTGTTTTGTGACAGAAACAAAAGCGTCAGCGTCGGTCCAGCGAGTAGACGAACGGTGCAACGACTTCGATCGTGCCATTGGTCAACAGCTCGGCCGGAGGTTTGGGAACCGTGCCGGCCCGGCGGATCATTTCCATTGTGGCCCGGTCCAGCGCCGCGCTGCCCGACCCACCCGCCATCGAGAACGAGACCACCTTGCCTTCGGCGTCGACGACGAAACGCAGGCGGTTGATGCCCTGCAAGCCGCGACGGCGAGCGTCCTCGGGGTACTTCTTGTACTTCGCCAGGTGGCGCAGCAGGTCGCTCTGCCAGCTCGGCAGGGCATTGCTGTTCGAGGCGATGCTCGGTGCCGGTGCCGCCGACTTCTGCGGTGGCGAATTGCTCGGCGGAGTATCCGCGACGTCTTCCTTGGCCGGCGGTTCGTCCTTGGGCGGCTCAGGCTTTTTCTCAGGCTTGGGCGGCTGCGGCTTGGCCTTGGGCTTGGGCGGCTTGGGGATGGCGATTTTCGGTTTTGGCGCTTCTGCCAGTTTCGGCAGCGGCGGTTCCTCGACCGGGGTCGGCGGCTTCGGTGCGGCCTTCGGCGGTGGCGGCGGTGCGGGCTCGGGCAGCGGTGCCAGCTCGACCATCATGGCTGCCGGTGGCAGCTCGATGGCCTGGGGCACCGACCAGTTGAGCGTCAGCACCACGGCGACCACGTGCACGCCCAGCACGATGGCCAGGCTGGTGCCGTAGCGCGCCATGTTTGAGCGCGTTTTCGTCATTTCTTGGCTGCCGTCTCGAGCCCGACCAGGCCAACCTTGAGGTAGCCGGCGGCGCGCATGGTGTTCATCACTTCCATCAGGTCGCCGTAATCGACGCCTTTGTCAGCCTGGAAGAAGATGGTGGTTTCCTTGTCGCCCTTGGTCTTGGCATCGAGCATCGCGCCAAGCTGATCCTGCTGGGCCACCAGGTCATCGCCGAGGTACAGCTTCTTGTCGGCCTTGACGCTGACGAACACCGGCTTCTCCGGCCTCGGCGCCGGCTTGGCGGTCGAGGCGGGCAGGTCGACCTTGATGTCGACCGTGGCCAGGGGGGCGGCGACCATGAAGATGATCAGCAGCACCAGCATCACGTCGATGAACGGCGTGACGTTGATTTCGTGGTTCTCGGCGAGGTCGTCGCCACCTTCGTTCAGATGCAGGCCCATGGCTTACCCCACTTTCACCATGTGCGGGGCGGCGCGCTCGCCACCTTGGTGGTCCAGGTCACGGCTGACCAGCAGCAGTACCTGAGCGGAAGCGTCGGATACCTGCGCCTTGTAGCCGGCGATGGAGCGGGCAAAGACGTTGTAGATGACCACCGCCGGGATTGCCGCAACCAGGCCCAGGGCCGTGGCCAGCAGGGCTTCGGCGATACCCGGGGCAACCACGGCAAGGTTGGTGGTCTGCGTCTTGGCGATGCCGATGAAGCTGTTCATGATGCCCCACACGGTACCGAACAGGCCGACGAACGGCGCGGTGGAACCGATGGTGGCCAGCACGCCGGTGCCGCTGCTCATGGTGCGACCGCTGGCGGCTACCAGGCGCTCGAGGCGGAAGCTGACACGCTCCTTGATGCCTTCTTTTTCACGGGCGTTGGCCGACAGGCGCATCTCTTCGAGAGCGTCGTGCACCAGGGTGTGGGCCAGGGTGCCTTCCTTGTTGGAGACTTCGCTGGCTTCCTTGAGGCTCACCGAGCGCTTCAGGGCCGCGATTTCACCACGCAGGCGACGCTTGGCGCCCATCAGCTCGAAGCCTTTGGCGATCCAGATGGTCCAGGTGATGATCGAGGCGATGGCCAGGCCAATCATCACGGCCTTCACCACCACGTCGGCGTTCTTGTACATGCCCCATGGGGACAGGTCGTGGGCCATGCCCAGCGAGGTGTCTTCGACCAGCGGCTGCACGTTCTCGTCCACTGGAGCCTGGGCGTCCACCGGCGCGGTTGCGTCCACCGGCGCCTGGCCTTCAGCGGCCGGCGCAGCCGGAGCGGTAGCGGCGGCCGGGGTAGCGGCGGCGGTAGCGGTTGGCTCATCGGCCATGGCCACGGGTGCCAGCACCAGGCTGAACATCAGCGCGGCAATGGCGCGCCAGGCGCGCGACGTGGTTGGCGAAGCGGAAGGTTGAGTGCGTGTCATGCTGGCCGGACCTGATGAAGAGGAAAAGATGGAGTTCTCCAGGGCCTCGAAACAGGCCGAGAACAGACAAGACCGCCATTATTGCAATTAATTCTTGTTAACAAAAGTAATGAGATTGCTTTTTTTGACCTTGGTATAGCCGTTTATCGCCGGAACCCTATAGCCTGCTCCTATAGGAATAGGAGTTTTGGCATGTCAGACGTATCTGCTTTGATCGTAGGTTGTGGTGATGTCGGCAGTCGCCTCGCCCGCCAACTGCTGGCTCTCGGCTGGCAGGTCAGCGGCTTGCGGCGCTCGGTCCAGCAGTTGCCCAAAGGGGTCGAGCCCATCGCCGCCGACCTGTCCGACCAGCGTATGCCGGCTGATTGGCCCGAGCGCAACCCGGACTACCTGGTGTACTGCGTGGCTGCCAGCCAGCATGACGAAGCCGGCTATCAGGCAGCCTACGTCGAGGGTTTGCGGCATGTACTGGCTTGGCTGCAGCGCGGCGGCAAACTGCCTCGTCGGCTGCTGTTCGTGTCCAGCAGCAGCGTTTTCGCGCAGAAGGACGGTGAGTGGATCGACGAAACTGCCAGCACCGAGCCTGAGGGCTATTCCGGCAAGGTGATGCTTGAAGCCGAGCAGCTCGCCCTCCACAGCGGCATCCCCGCCAGTGTCGTGCGCCTGACGGGTATCTATGGTCCGGGGCGTGAGTGGTTGCTGAGTCAGGTGCGGCAGGGCTATCGCGTTGTCGAGGAGCCGCCACTGTATGGCAACCGGATCCATGCCGAGGATGCTGCGAGCCTGCTGGCGTACCTGCTGCAGGCCGATGCCCGTGGTGTGGTGCTGGACGACTGCTATATCGGTGTCGACGACGACCCGGCGCCGCTGGCCGATGTGGTGGCCTGGCTGCGGGGGTACATGGGTGTTACCGAGTGGTCGGATGACCAGCGGGTGCGGCGTACAGGCAGCAAGCGCTGCAGCAATGCGCGGATTCGCGGGTTGGGCTGGGTGCCACAGTATCCCAGCTATAGAGAGGGGTATGCCGCCATTCTGGAGGGGCGTGGCTGAGGTTTGTGGCCCTATCGCGGGGCAAGCCCGCTCCCACGTTCATGGTGAGATATTACCCTTCAGACCGTGGGAGCGGCGGTGCGCCGCTGCGACTTGCCCCGCGATGAGCGTTAGTCCTTCTCCAGCACCCACTGCCGGGCGCCGGCAGCCAGCTCGGGCATTTCATCGGGCTGGGCACGGTTAACTGCCCGGAAGATCTCCAGGGTGTCGCCATCGCGCTTGAAGATCCACGGCGCGCCGCGCTGATTGCGTTCCAGCCACATGCTGTCGTTGCCGCCGCCCATGGTCGCGCAATCGCCCGCCAGGCACACGGCGAAGCGGTCAACCCCAGGCAGCCCGGTGACATTGCCGGTGTCACTGAAGCGCACGGTAGTGCCTTGGCCCTGGCCCTCGACGATCTTCCAGTCACCATCCAGGAAGGCTTTGTACAGTGCCTTCTCGAAGCTGCCGCCCAATGGGGTGTTGCTTGCCGCTTCGCTGCGCACGAAGCGCTGCTCTGCGCCTGCCGGGTTGATGACCCGAAGCTCGTCGCCATCGAGCTCCAACTGTTCGGTCTGGCCACCGTCAAAGCTGACCTGCCAGTTGTTCTTGTTGGCGCTGAGTCGGCCGTCGACCGCTTCGAAACCATTGCTGAAGCTGGCTTTCTGGCTGGCGACATCCAGCTTCCATTCGAGCTCGATGCCATTCTTGTTCAGCGGTTCACTCACGCGGCCGCTTTTGACGACTGCGTCGATGGCGTCCTGGTTGATCCAGGTGCCGTTGAAATCTTCAGGTTTGTGGCTGGCGCAGCCGCCCAGGAGCAGGGCTGCCAATGCCAGAGGCAATGCGTGGCGCATGGGGAGAACCTTGGGGCAGGAGGGGCGGTGACGGGCGTGCCGCCCGTCACTCGGGGTATTACTCGAGGACCAGAATGGCGTCCATTTCAACCTGGGCGCCTTTTGGCAGCGCTGCCACGCCGATGGCGGCGCGGGCAGGGTAGGGCTGTTCGAAGTAACGGCCCATGACCTCGTTGACCTTGGCGAAGTGGCTCAGGTCGGTGAGGAAGATGTTCAGCTTGACGATGTCCTTGAACGAACCGCCAGCAGCCTCGGCGACCGACTTCAGGTTTTCGAACACCTGGACGGTCTGGGCTTCGAAGCCTTCAACCAGTTCCATGGTTTTCGGGTCGAGCGGAATCTGGCCCGACATGTAGACGGTGTTGCCGGCCTTGATCGCCTGGGAGTAAGTACCGATGGCGGCAGGGGCCTTGTCGCTGGTGATGACAGTCTTGCTCATGATGACTCCTTGCGGTTGGCGGACTACGCACGCGTCCGGGTGATGCGGACCACCCCGGTCAAGGTGCGCAGCTTCTTGATCACGCGGGCCAGGTGCACGCGGTCGCGCACGCTGACCACCAGTTGGACCACGCTGATACGACCGTCGCGTTCGTCCATGCTGATTTTTTCGATGTTGCCGTCGGCGGCGTTGACGCTGCTGGCCAGCAGGGCGATCAGGCCGCGCTGGTGCTCCAGCTCGACGCGCAGCTCGACATTGAACTCGCCAGCGACATCCTTGGCCCAGGAGAGCTGCAGGCACTTCTCCGGGTTGTGACGGATTTCACTGATGTTGCGGCAGTCTTCCAGGTGCACGACCATGCCCTTGCCCGCCGACAGGTGGCCGACGATCGGATCGCCGGGGATCGGCGTGCAGCACTTGGCGTAGCTGAGTACCAGGCCTTCGGTGCCGCGGATCGTCAGCGGGCCTTCCGGTGCCGGCAGCTCCTCGCCGTCGGCAGACAGCAGGCGGCGGGCGACCACATAGGCCATGCGGTTGCCCAGGCCGATGTCTTCGAGCAGGTCTTCGATCAGCTCCAGGCGGTACTCGGCGAGAATCGCCTGGATGCGTTCCTGGGGGATCTTCTCCAGGCTGCTGTCGAAGCCGGTCAGGACCTTGTTCAGCAGGCGCTCGCCGAGGCTGATGGACTCGGAACGGCGCTGCTGCTTGAGGGCATGACGGATGTGCGTGCGGGCCTTGCCGGTCACCACGAAGTTGAGCCACGCCGGGTTCGGGCGGGCGCCCGGGGCGCTGACGATCTCCACGGTCGAGCCGCTTTGCAGCGGTTCGGACAGCGGCGCCAGGCGGCGGTTGATGCGGCAGGCGATGCAGCTGTTGCCGACGTCGGTGTGCACCGCGTAGGCGAAGTCGACGGCGGTGGAGCCTTTGGGCAGCTCCATGATCCGGCCTTTGGGGGTGAAGACGTAGACCTCGTCCGGGAACAGGTCGATCTTCACGCTCTCGATGAACTCCAGCGAGTTGCCGGCGCGCTGCTGCAGTTCGAGGATGCCCTTGACCCACTGGCGGGCGCGGGCGTGGCTGCCCTTGGGCTGCTCTTCCTCGTTGGACTTGTACAGCCAGTGCGCGGCGATGCCGTTGTTGGCCATCTCTTCCATTTCGCGGGTGCGGATCTGGATTTCGATGGGCACGCCGTGCATGCCGAACAGGGTGGTGTGCAGCGACTGGTAGCCGTTGGCCTTGGGGATCGCGATGTAATCCTTGAAGCGCCCAGGCAGCGGTTTGTACAGGTTGTGCACGGCGCCCAGCACGCGGTAGCAGGTGTCGACCTTGTCGACGACGATGCGGAAGGCGTACACGTCCATGATTTCGGTGAAGGCGCGGCGCTTGCCACGCATCTTCTTGTAGATGCCGTAGAGGTGTTTCTGCCGTCCGCTGACCTCGCCCTCGATACCGTCGGCGGCCAGGCAGTTGGCCAGCGAGGTTTCGATCTTGGCGACGATCTCCTTGCGGTTGCCACGGGCGGCTTTCACTGCGCGGTGGATCAGCGAGGAGCGCATCGGGTGCATGGCCTTGAAACCCAGGTCCTCGAACTCCACGCGCACGGTGTGCATCCCCAGGCGATTGGCGATGGGGGCGTAGATCTCGAGGGTTTCCTTGGCGATGCGCCGGCGTTTTTCGCCGGACAGCACTTCCAGCGTGCGCATGTTGTGCAGGCGGTCGGCCAGCTTGACCAGGATCACGCGAATGTCGCGGGCCATGGCCATGGCCATTTTCTGGAAGTTTTCCGCTTGCGCTTCGGCCTTGGTCTCGAAGTTCATCTGGGTCAGCTTGCTGACCCCGTCGACCAGCTCGGCGACGGTTTCGCCGAATTGCTGGCTCAAGGCTTCCTTGGCGATGCCGGTGTCTTCGATCACGTCGTGCAGCATGGCCGCCATCAGGCTCTGATGGTCCATGTGCATGTCGGCGAGGATGCTGGCGACCGCCAGCGGGTGCGTCACGTAGGGTTCGCCGCTGCGGCGGCGCTGGCCGTCGTGGGCTTGTTCGGCATAGAAGTAGGCCCGACGAACCAGGTTGACCTGTTCGGGGCCTAGATAAGTCGACAGCCGTTCGGCAAGGGCTTCTATACCCGGCATGGTTTCACCTCTTGCGAAAGAAGAGGGCCTTGCGCCGCACGGTGTCGACTGGGCATCAATCAGACGGCCTCGTTGTTCTCGTCCTCGAACGCGGCGAATACCGGATCCTCGGTGACGATTTCTTCGGCGGCGATGAATTCGTTGGTGACGATGCCTTCGGCGATTTCACGCAGGGCGACGACGGTTGGCTTGTCGTTTTCCCACGCTACGCGTGGCTCTTTGCCGCCGGTAGCCAGCTGGCGGGCGCGCTTGGTCGAGAGCATGACCAGCTCGAAGCGGTTATCCACGTGTTCCAGGCAGTCTTCAACAGTTACGCGGGCCATGGTCTTCCTCAGTAGCAAATGCGGTAGGCGTGCGCCCATGAATGGGCAGGCGGACTCGATAGTTTAAAAAATCACCAGCCAATAGGGAAGGACTGTTTTATCTGGTGACCCATCGCAAGCACCCCGCGGGAGCGGGCTTGCCCCGCGAAAGCGCCGGAACAGACAGCATCAGGCCTGAGGCTGACAATAACGTCACCCAGCCCGCGAACACAACAGCCTCACAGCATCGCGTCGCGCAGCCGCGGGGTCAGCTCCTCGAACAGGGTCTGCACCGAGCGCAGCGCACGGCAATCCGGGCGGGTCAGCAGCCACAACTGGGTATCGCAGCCGGGCAGCGGGCCGCTCAGCGCATCCACGCCCGGTAGCGCGTGGACCATGTAGTCGGGCAGTGCCGCCACGCCCAGGCCGGTGCTCACCAGCTGGGCAATGGTCGACATGCCGCTGCACTGGTAGCGCGGGCTCAGCCCCGGGTACTGCTGGTTGCGCCAGACCACGGTGGCGTGGTCCTGCATGGAGTCGTCCGGGGCGATCCACGGCACGCTGGTGGGCGAGCTGTCGAGGCGCTCGCGCAGCTCGGGCCGGCCGCAGATCACGTAGCTGGTCGAGCCCAGGCAGCGGCCGACCAGGTGCTCCGGCGGTGTGTTGGTCAGGCGCAGGGCAATGTCAGCGTCGCGTCGGCTGAGGTTGGCGAAGGTGTTGGAGGTGCCCATTTCCAGCGACAGCGCCGGGTAGTTGGGCATGAACTCGGCCAGTGCCGGCAGCAGCAGGCTGTGCAGGACCGCCTCGGTACAGGTCAGGCGCACCGTGCCGCTGACCACCTGTTCGCCGCTGGTCAGGGCGATGCGCGCGGCATCCAGCGCCTGTTCGGCACGCTCGGCCTGCTCGGCCAGGGCCTGGGCGGTGTCGGTGGGCAGGTAGCCCTTGCGGCTCTTGACGAACAGCGCGGTGCCCAGCGCCGATTCCAGCCGGCGAATCGAGCGGAACACCGTCGAAACATCGACCTTGAGCAGTTCGGCAGCCTTTGCCAGGGAGCGGCCGCGTTCCAGGGCCAGGACCAGTGACAGGTCCGCATGGTTGATCTGATATTGCATTGGTGCACGCTCTGCTTGCCGAATTGCCAATGTCTAGTTGCGTTTGAGCCATTTTATAGTGAAACGGCCGACAGGAATCAATGCAGCCGGTCGGCAACCAGCCCCCAACGATGGGCCAGTGAAAAGAACAACAGTAATTCCATCGTCGCCTTAGCAGGCGTCAGCCGTATCCCCACATCGCCGCTCCGAATCAAAGGATGTACAGCCATGACGTCGGTCTCCCCGTGCGCCAGTTCTTCCCGCGAGATGAATGAATTCCTGGAAGCCCATCCGGACACCCAGTACGTCGATCTGCTGATCTCCGACATGAACGGCGTGGTGCGCGGCAAGCGCATCGAGCGTGCCAGCCTGCACAAGGTGTACGAGAAAGGCATCAACCTGCCGGCCTCGCTGTTCGCCCTCGACATCAACGGTTCGACCGTCGAAAGCACCGGCCTTGGCCTGGACATCGGCGACGCCGATCGCATCTGCTTCCCGATCCCCGGCACGCTGTCCGACGAGCCGTGGCAGAAGCGCCCCACCGCCCAGCTGCTGATGACCATGCACGAGTTGGACGGTGCGCCGTTCTTCGCCGACCCGCGGGAAGTGCTGCGCCAGGTGGTGAGCAAGTTCGACGACCTCGGCCTGGATATCTGCGCCGCGTTCGAGCTGGAGTTCTACCTGATCGACCAGGACAACCTCAACGGCCGCCCGCAGCCGCCGCGTTCGCCGATCTCCGGCAAGCGCCCGCAATCGACCCAGGTGTACCTGATCGACGACCTCGACGAGTACGCCGACTGCCTGCAGGACATGCTCGAAGCCGCCAAGGAGCAGGGCCTGCCTGCTGACGCGATCGTCAAGGAAAGCGCCCCGGCGCAGTTCGAAGTGAACCTGCACCACGTCGCCGACCCGATGAAGGCCTGCGACTACGCGATTTTGCTCAAGCGCCTGATCAAGAACGTCGCCTACGACCATGAAATGGACACCACCTTCATGGCCAAGCCCTACCCGGGCCAGGCGGGCAACGGCCTGCACGTGCACATCTCGCTGCTCGACAAGAAGACCGGCAAGAACATCTTCGCCAGTGACGACCCGCTCGAAAGCGACACCCTGCGCCACGCCGTCGGCGGTGTGCTGGAGACCATGCCGGCGTCGATGGCCTTCCTCTGCCCGAACATCAATTCGTACCGCCGTTTCGGTGCCCAGTTCTACGTGCCCAATGCGCCGAGCTGGGGTGTGGACAACCGCACGGTGGCGGTGCGCGTGCCGAACGACAACCGCGACAACGTGCGTATCGAGCACCGCGTGGCCGGCGCCGATGCCAACCCGTACCTGATGCTCGCCGCGATCCTGTCCGGTATCCACCATGGCCTGACCAACAAGGTCGAGCCGGGCGCGCCGATCGAGGGCAACTCCTACGAGCAACTGGAGCAGAGCCTGCCGAACAACCTGCGCGATGCCCTGCGCGCGCTGGACGACAGTGAAGTGCTCAACCAATACATCAGCCCGGACTACATCGATATCTTCGTGGCCTGCAAAGAGAGCGAGCTGGCCGAGTTCGAAGTGTCGATCTCCGACCTCGAGTACAACTGGTACCTGCACACGGTGTAAGCCCATGAGCGCAATTGCGGTCCCCTTGATCGGTGTCAGCGCCTGCCGTCAGCAGGTGGGGAAGAACTCGTCGCACACGGTGGGCGACAAGTATGTCGAGGCCGCAGGCTTTGCCGGCCTGCCGCTGATCCTGCCGGCCCGTGATGGCGGCAGCGACACGCAGGCGCTGCTGGCGCAACTCGACGGCATTCTGTTTACCGGCTCGCCTTCCAATATCGAGCCGCATCATTACAATGGCGCGCCCAGCGCGGCAGGCACCCGCCACGACCTTGCGCGTGACCGCCTGACCTTGCCGTTGCTGCAGGCGGCGATTGCCGCCGGGGTACCGGTGTTCTGCATTTGTCGTGGTTTCCAGGAACTGAACGTGGCCCTTGGCGGCAGCTTGCACCAGCGGGTGCAGGAGTTGCCCGGCTACCTGGACCACCGTGAACCTGAGGACGCACCCCTGGAGGTGCAATACGGCCCTCGCCACCCCGTCGCTGTTGCACCTGGCGGGTTGTTCGAGCGCCTGGGCCTGGCGGCGCAGTTCGAGGTCAACTCGCTGCACAGCCAGGGCATCGACCGTCTGGCCCCTGGCCTGCGTGTCGAGGCACGGGCCCCGGATGGCCTGATCGAAGCGGTGTCGATGCCGGATGCGCCGGGCCTGGTGCTCGGTGTGCAGTGGCACCCGGAGTGGCGTTACGCCGAAAACCCGGTCTCGCTGCGCCTGTTCGAGGCGTTCCGCGAGGCCTGCATTGCCCACGCTGCACGGGAGGGTGTGCGCTCGAAAACATTCGGGCGTTAGCCGAAGGTCGAGGATGACCGTGCCCCCACCGCAAGCTTTCAATGAGTGAAAGCGGGCCCTCTACGGCGGGCCTGTGAGAACAATTCCAATAGTTACGGCAAATACTCATGAGCAATTACACAGAAGCCGGCCGCCCACCTGATGTGGCAGCCGACTCGGGCAACAACACCCAAGCCGCCAGCAAAGGCCTGGCCAAGGGCCGCCTGGGCCTTTTGGCCAGCGTGGTGCTGGGCATCTCCACCATTGCCCCGGTCTACACCCTGACCGGCGCCCTCGGCCCGACCGTGCGCGAAGTCGGCGCCCACCTGCCGGCGGTGTTCATCGTCGGCTTCCTGCCGATGCTGCTGGTGGCCCTGGGCTACCGCGAGCTGAACTCGGCTGAGCCGGACAGCGGTACTTCCTTCACCTGGTCGGCGCGGGCGTTCGGCCCGATGATCGGCTGGATCGGCGGCTGGGGGCTGGTGGTCGCCACCACCATCGTGCTGTCCAACCTGGCGGGCGTGGCCGTCGACTTCTTCTACCTGTTCCTGGCCCAGATCACCGGCACCCAGGAGCTGGCGGCCCTGGCAGACAACCTGCTGATCAACGTCACCACCTGTTGCGTGTTCATCGCCCTGGCGGTGTGGATCTGTTGTCGCGGCATGGCGACGACCATGACGGTGCAGTATGGCTTGGTGGCCCTGCAACTGATGGTGCTGATCGGCTTTGCCTTCGCCGCGTTCAGCGAGTCCACGGCGCCGCCGCCGCTGGCCTTCGACCTGGCCTGGTTCAACCCGTTCGGTGTCGAGTCGTTCTCGGCGTTCGCCGCCGGCCTGTCGTTGTCGATCTTCATTTTCTGGGGCTGGGACGTATGCCTGACCGTCAGTGAAGAGTCCGTCGGCAGTGACGAGGTGCCGGGCAAGGCGGCCACCTGGACCGTATTGCTGATCCTGATGCTGTACCTGCTCACCGCCATCGCCACCCTGCAGTTCGCCGGGATCAGCGACAGCGGCCTGGGCCTGGGCAACCCGCGTATCCAGGAGAACGTGTTTGCCCACCTGGCCGGCCCGGTGATGGGCCCGCTGGCCATCCTGATGTCCATCGCCGTGCTGGCCAGTACGGCCGCATCGCTGCAGTCGACCTTCGTTTCGCCGGCGCGCACCCTGCTTGCCATGGGTTACTACGGCGCCGTGCCGCAGCGCTTCGCCAGCGTCTGCCCGCGCTCGCAGACCCCGCGTTACGCCACCATCTGCGCCGGCGTCGCCGCGGGCCTGTTCTACGTGACCATGCGTACCCTGAGCGAGAACGTGCTGGCCGACACCATCACCGCCCTGGGCATGATGATCTGCTTCTACTACTCGCTGACCGCGTTCGCCTGCGTGTGGTACTTCCGCCACAGCCTGTTCACCAGCCTGCGCCACTTCTTCATGCGCGGCGTGTGCCCGCTGTTGGGTGGGGTGATCCTGTCGGTGATCTTCGCGCGCACCGCGATCGACAGCGCTTCGCCGGACTTTGGCAGCGGCTCGCATGTCGGCGGGTTGGGGTTGGTGTTCGTGATCGCAGCGATCATCTCGGCGCTGGGCATCGTGCTGATGCTGCTCTCGCGGTTGCGGGCGCCGGCGTACTTCCTGGGGGCTACCCTGCGTCAGCAGGCGACCATTCAGTTGCAGGAATAAAGGTAGGAGCAGTCATCGCGGGGCAAGCCCGCTCCCACGCATTTCGTAGGAGCGGGCTTGCCCCGCGATGTTGTTTCAGCCGACCAGTTGTTTCAGCAGCGCCTCATGGCGCTGTTGTTGTTTCTGGAGCAACAGCCGGTTCGAGCGGAACACCGCTTTCAGGTCATCCAGCGCCACGTCGAAGTCGTCATTGATGATGACGTACTCGTATTCGTCGTAGTGCTCCATCTCGCTGACCGCTTCCTTCATGCGCCCGGCAATGATTTCTTCGCTGTCCTGACCGCGGCCGTCCAGGCGCTGGCGCAGGGCCTGCTGGCTGGGCGGCAGGATGAAGATCGAGCGCGCCTCGGGCATCAGCTTGCGTACCTGCTGGGCACCTTGCCAGTCGATCTCGAGGATCAGGTCGAAGCCCTGGTCGAGGGTTTCCTGCAGGGCGCTGCGCGACGTGCCGTAGAAGTTGCCAAACACCTCGGCATGCTCGAGGAAGTCGCCCTGGGCGATCAGTGCCTTGAATTCCTCGTGGACGACGAAGTGGTAGTTCACCCCGTGCGCCTCACCCGGGCGCATGGCGCGGGTGGTGTGGGAGACCGACACGCGAACGTGTGGATCCTGCTTGATCAGCTCGGTAACCAGGCTGGTCTTGCCGGCGCCGGACGGTGCCGAAATGATGTAGAGGGTGCCGCTGCTGTGGTTCATGGTCGGGGGTGGCCTTACTCGATGTTCTGTACTTGTTCACGCATCTGTTCGATCAACACCTTCAGGTTGACCGCCGCCTGCGTGCTGCGTGGGTCAAAGGCCTTGGAGCCCAGGGTGTTGGCTTCGCGGTTGAGCTCCTGCATCAGGAAGTCCAGGCGCCGGCCGGCGGCACCGCCCGACTTGAGCACCCGGCGCACTTCGGTGACGTGGGTGCTGAGGCGGTCGAGCTCTTCGGCGACGTCGCTCTTCTGTGCCAGCAGCACCATCTCCTGCTCGAGGCGCTGCGGGTCGAGCTCGGCCTGCATGTCGCTGAAACGGTCGAGGATCTTCTGCCGCTGCACGGCCAGCATCTGTGGCACCTGGGTGCGCAGGGTGGCCACTTCGCTGGCCATGCTGTCCAGGCGTTCGTTGATCAGCCGGGCCAGTTCGGCACCTTCACGCAGGCGTCCGGCCTTGAGCTCGGCCAGGGCTTCGTCGAACAGGGCGATGGCTTCGGCGTTGAGGGCCTGGGGGTCGCTTGCGTCGGCCACCAGCACGCCTGGCCAGGCCAGGACTTCCAGCGGGTTGAGCGGCGCCGGCTGCTTGATCAGGCTGGCGACGGTCTCGGCGGCGGCGACCAGTTGCGCGGCGCGTTCACGGTCAACCTGCAGCGGCTTGCCGGTACTGTCTTCGTTCAGGCGCAGGGTGCATTCGACCTTGCCCCGCGACAGCCCTTGGCGCAGGCCTTCACGCACTGCGCCTTCGAGGTCGCGCAGTGCTTCGGGCAGGCGCAGGTGGGGTTCGAGATAGCGATGGTTGACCGAGCGCAGCTCCCAGACCAGGGTGCCCTGGCTGCCGGCGCGTTCGGCGCGGGCAAAGGCGGTCATGCTGTGCACCATGGGGAGTACCTCGCGTAATCGGGTGAGCGGGGGAGCCTTACGGCTGCAAGGCGCAGGATTGTAGCGCAGTGCGGCCCGGGCGCCCAATCCGGCCATGCTACCGCTGCCCCGCAGCCGTGGTCGGAAAAGGCGACAGGCTGCGCCGGGTGCGACGATAGGCATGTCTTCGCGGGGCGACGGGCTCTATAATGCTCGGCAGATTTAAAGTCCCGGTACAGGTATCCCAGATGAAACGTCCAAGTGGTCGCGCCGCCGATCAGCTCCGCTCGATCCGCATCACCCGCAACTACACCAAGCACGCCGAGGGGTCGGTACTGGTCGAGTTCGGTGACACCAAGGTCATCTGCACGGTCAGCGTCGAAAATGGTGTTCCCCGCTTCCTCAAAGGCCAGGGCCAAGGTTGGCTGACCGCCGAGTACGGCATGCTGCCGCGTTCCACCGGCGAGCGTAACCAACGTGAAGCCAGCCGTGGCAAGCAAGGTGGTCGCACCCTGGAAATCCAGCGCCTGATCGGCCGCTCCCTGCGCGCTGCGCTGGACATGAGCAAGCTCGGCGATATCACCCTGTACGTCGACTGCGACGTGATCCAGGCCGACGGCGGTACCCGTACCGCTTCGATCACCGGTGCCATGGTCGCCCTGTGCGATGCCCTGGCCGTGATCAAGAAGCGCGGCGGCCTGAAGGGCGGCAACCCGCTCAAGCACATGATCGCTGCCGTATCGGTGGGCATGTACCAGGGCGAAGCGGTGCTCGACCTCGACTACCTGGAAGACTCCGCCGCCGAGACCGACCTCAACGTGGTCATGACCAGCGCCGGCGGCTTCATCGAAGTGCAGGGCACCGCTGAAGGCGCGCCGTTCCAGCCGGAAGACTTCAACGCCATGCTGGCGCTGGCGCAAAAAGGCATGGGCGAGATCTTCGAGCTGCAGAACGCCGCACTGGCCGACTGATCGCTCAGCCAGACACAAAAAAGCCGACTTCAACGTCGGCTTTTTTGTGTCTGGCGTGGCTTAGATGGTCAGCGTCCAGTCGTAGTCCACGATCAACGGCGCGTGCCGGGAGAAGCGTGGCTGGCGCGGCAGGCGCGCATTGCGCACGAAGCGGCGCAGGCCTGGGGTGAGGATCTGGTAATCGAACCGGTAACCCAGGTTGAGCATCTCGGCCTGCTCGTTGTCCGGCCACCAGCTGTACTGGTCGCCTTCACGGCTGACTTCGCGCAGCGCATCGACGTAGCCCATTTCGCCGGTGATCGCGTCCATCCAGGCGCGCTCTGGCGGCAGGAAGCCGACCGACTGCTGGCTGTCGCGCCAGTTCTTGATGTCGAGCTTCTGCTGCGCCACGTAGAACGAGCCGCAATAGATGTATTCGCGACGCTTGCGACGCTGTTTGTCCAGGTACTTGGCAAAGTCGTCCATCAACTTGAACTTCTGGTTCAAGTCTTCATCGCCGTTCATGCCCGAAGGCAGGAGCAGCGTGGCAATACTTACCTTGTCGAAATCTGCCTGCAGGTAACGCCCGTAACGGTCAACTGTCTCGAAGCCCAGGCCGGTGATGACTGCCTTGGGCTGCATGCGCGAGTAAAGTGCCACGCCACCTTGGGTGGGCACCTCCGCGTCGCAGGCGTAAAGGAAATAGCCATCGAGCTGGAAAGCTGGGTCGTCGAGTTCAAAGGCCGAGGCGCGGGTATCCTGAAGACAGATGACGTCGGCATTCTGGGCTTGCAACCAGCTGAGCAATCCACGCTCGGCTGCAGCCTGAATGCCATTCACGTTCACACTGATGATCCGCATAAATGGCCCCAAAAATCTCGTGCGTGTATGATACCCGAGCTCAACACATTTAGCTAAATCCGTGGTGTCCGGGACCTTTTATGCAGCCGTATCAGCGCGACTTCATTCGTTTTGCCATCGATCGCGGCGTTCTGCGCTTCGGTGAATTCACCCTGAAATCGGGGCGTACCAGCCCGTACTTCTTCAATGCCGGCCTGTTCAACACAGCTTCCGCTCTGGCGCAGCTGGGGCGTTGCTACGCGGCGGCCATCGTCGACAGCAAGATCCCGTTCGACGTGCTGTTCGGCCCGGCGTACAAGGGCATCCCCCTGGCGGCGGCCACGGCGGTGCAACTGGCCGAGCACCATCAGCTCGACGTGCCATGGTGCTTCAACCGCAAGGAAGCCAAGGACCACGGCGAAGGCGGCAGCCTGGTTGGCGCCCCGCTGGCCGGCGACGTGCTGATCATCGACGACGTGATCACTGCCGGCACCGCCATCCGTGAAGTGATGCAGATCATCAACGCCCAGCAGGCCAAGGCCGCTGGCGTGCTGATCGCACTGAACCGCGAAGAGCGCGGCAACGGCGAGCTGTCGGCGATTCAGGAAGTCGAGCGCGACTTCGGCATTCCGGTGGTCAGCATCGTGTCGCTGACCCAGGTACTGGAGTTCCTGGCCGACGATCCGCAGCTCAAGCAGCATTTGCCGGCGGTCGAGGCGTATCGCGCCCAGTACGGCATCTGACGCGAACGTGCAAAGAAAAGGCGACCCTAAGGTCGCCTTTTTCATTTCTGCGCATTCAACGGCTGTTCGGGTAAGGGTCCTGCATCGCATCGCCCTGGCCGCTCAAGATCGTCCAGCCACGCAGCGGGTGGGTAGCGGGCTTGAAGTGGGGGCAGGGTGGAAGCGAGGTCTTGCTCTGATTGGAGTATTTGTGGCCGCAATCTGCGCACGAGTAGGTGCCAGCGGATACATCGCTGCCGTATTTGACCAATGCTTTCTGCGTCATAGCTGCATCTCCTTTGTGGGAAGCGGCAATGATAAGCAGCCGATGGTGACAGCGGTTGTAGTATGCGTCCGTCGCTTTAGTAGGACCTTTCCCGCCGTAAAGCACGCTACGCGGAGATGAAAAAGGCGACCCCTGGGTCGCCTTTACTGTGTCAATCCGTGCCGTACTTAGGCGAACGAGGCCCGTACAGGATCCCGCCGTTAGGATTAGGCGACAGCAGGCGTGCGCTGGTCATGCCGGCAATCGGGTAGCCGGCGTCATCCTGCACGCTGCTGATGATCTGGTTGATCGCCGCAGCCACCAGCATGCCGATCAGGCCGCCCTGGTTCTGTCGGCCTTCCTCGCTCGACGCGGTGGCGCTGCCGGTCCACAGGGTGGCGCCGGTCTTGAGGTCGACCAGCTTGGCGTTGGCGGTGACGATGGTCGCGCTGCTGATGATCATGTAGCGGGTACCGTAGTCGCTGACGGTGACGTACAGGCCCGCGTCGGCGCCAAAGATCTCGTGCAGCTTGCTGGTCCGCAACTGGTGGATGTCGGCCGGCGTGGTCATGCCGTTCTGGCGGAAAGTTTCGTCCACCAGTGCCACCGGCATCACGTAGTAGCCCGCTTCGGCCAGTGGGTAGGTGACCTGGGAGAGCATGCTGTAGGTCGCCTTTACGTCGGGCGATTCATTCAGCGGCGGCAGGATCAGGATCGATTTTGGACGGCTCTGCTTGTAAGCCGAATAGTCGATGGTCTTGCGCTCGGCACAGCCAGCGAACAACGCCAGCACACAGGCACCGACGATCAGTTGGGTCAGGCGCTTGATCACTGTTTGGCCCCTTTGCTGGCGTTTTTCATCAGGAAGTCCATGTAGGCCGTCGACTCAGGGAACAGCGCCTTCTCGGTGCGGAACTGCTGAATCATCTGGTCGTCCTTGCCGAGGCTGGAGTACAGCAAGCCCAGCTGTGCGTGATAACCCGGCGGCACCGCGCCGTTCTTGGCCTTGATCTTCTCCAGATCACGCTCCAGGGCGGTGATCTGCTCTTCCTTGGCGTCACCTTTGAGGTAGCTGTACACCTGGGGCTGATAGCTTTCCCACTGATACAGCGGTTTTTGCGAGTTGCAGCCGGCCAGCAGCGCGCTGCCCAACAGCAGGGCGGCGACGGTGCGCCGGCCTTGGGGGAGGATGGTCATCGAGCGTCTTCCTTGTCGTAATCCAGGTATTACTGGGCTTGTGGCTTCCACTGGCCGCCTTCGACGGCACCTACCAGCTTGTTGACCGCTTCGCGCATGGCCAGGTCGAGGACCTTGCCGTTGAGGGTCGAGTCATAGCTGGCGGTGCCGCCGAAGCCGATGATCTCGCGGTTGGAGAGAGCGTATTCACCCGCACCCTGGCTGGAGTAGACCACTTCCGAGGTGCTGATATTGACGATGTTCAGCGCTACCTTGGCGTAGGCGATCTGGGTTTTGCCGCGGCCGAGGATGCCGAACAGCTGGTGGTCACCGACTTCCTTGCGGCCGAATTCGGTGACGTCGCCGGTGACCACGAAGTCGGCGCCTTTCAAGCGCTGAGCCTGGCCCTTGATGGCCGCTTCCTGCTGGATCTCGCCCATGTTGTCGCGGTCCAGCACGTTGAAACGGTTGGTCTGCTGCAGGTGGGTGATGAGGATGGTCTTGGCCTGGCCACCCAGGCGGTCGACGCCGTCGGAGAAGATGCCGCGCATGTAGCTGGAGCGGTTGTCGAACTTGCCCACGGCAATCGGGGTGCGCACGCCGCTGTAAGGGCGGTTGACGCTTTCGACCTGTTGCACGGCAACAGCGGTGGAGGTTTCAGTGGCACAGCCGGCGAGGGACCCGACAGCCAGGGCGGCTGCCAGCACGAGTCCGTGTGATGCGTATTTCACGCGATTTCTCCAGGTAAATAAAAACTATTTGCAACAAGGCTGCATTCTGCCACGTTGGTTCGATAGCTTAACCAGTAAATTGATGGCAAAAAATGAAAAAAGATGGCTCAAGGCCATCTTTTGCAAATATCCGATCGAATGCACCGCGGGCGGTGCAGCGATCCGGCCAAGTCGCTCCCATAACCACTCATGCAGAGGGTTGGGAGCGGGCTGTTCGGATAACTACACCGCCCGCGATAGAGTTACAGCTGGATCAGTGACGCTTGCGATTGGTGATCAAGGTGCCCACGCCGCTGTCGGTGAAGATCTCCAGCAGCACTGCGTTAGGCACGCGGCCATCGATGATGTGCGAGCTGTTCACGCCGCCCTGCACCGCCTCCAGCGCGCACTTGATCTTCGGCAGCATGCCGCCATAGATGGTGCCGTCGGCGATCAGTTCGTTGACCTGTTCGGTGGTCAGGCCGGTCAGTACCTGGCCTTGCTTGTCCATCAGGCCGGCGATGTTGGTCAGCAGCATCAGCTTCTCGGCCTTCAGCGCTTCAGCGACCTTGCCGGCGACCAGGTCGGCGTTGATGTTGTACGACTCGCCGTTCTTGCCCACGCCGATCGGCGCGATCACCGGGATGAAGTCGCCTTTGACCAGCATGTTCAGCAGGTCGGTGTTGACGCTCTCGACCTCGCCGACATGGCCGATGTCGATGATTTCCGGCTGGGTCATCTCCGGGGTCTGGCGGCTGACGGTGAGCTTGCGCGCACGGATCAGCTCGGCATCCTTGCCGGTCAGGCCGATGGCGCTGCCGCCGTGGCGGTTGATCAGGTTGACGATGTCCTTGTTGACCTGGCCGCCCAGGACCATTTCCACCACGTCCATGGTCGCCGAGTCGGTGACGCGCATGCCGTCGATGAAGTGGCTCTCGATCGACAGGCGCTTGAGCAGGTCGCCGATCTGCGGGCCGCCGCCATGCACGACCACCGGGTTGATGCCCACGGCCTTCATCAGCACGATGTCACGGGCGAAGCCGGTCTTGAGCTCCTCGCTTTCCATCGCGTTGCCGCCGTACTTGATCACCAGGGTCTTGCCGACGAAGCGGCGAATGTAAGGCAGTGCTTCGGACAAAACCTCGGCTACATGGGAAGCGGCATCGCGATCGAGGGTCATGCAGGGCTCCAGGTAAGGAACGGATAGTCGTCAGAACGGCAGTTGCAGGTCTGGTTGGACCCGCAGCAACTGCGTGCGGAATACAGCCTTGATACGGTCGAGTTCTGCCGCGCTCTCGGCCTCGAAGCGCAGCACCAGCACCGGTGTGGTGTTGGAGGCGCGAACCAGGCCCCAGCCGTGGGCGTAGTCGACCCGCACACCGTCGATGGTGGTCAGGTTGGCATCGCCCCAGTCGGCGTCGCGTTGCAGAGCATCAATGATGCTGAATTTACCCTCGTCGGTCACATCAATGTTGATTTCCGGCGTGGAAATATCATCGGGGAACGCGGCGAACAGCTCTTCGGCGCTTTGCCCGGCCTTGCTGAGGATCTCCAGCAGGCGCGCGGCGCTGTAGATACCGTCGTCGAAACCGTACCAGCGTTCCTTGATGAAGATGTGACCGCTCATCTCGCCGGCCAGCAAGGAGCCGGTCTGTTTCATCTTCTTCTTGATCAACGAGTGGCCGGTCTTCCACATTAGCGCGCGGCCACCGTGCTGTTCGATCAGTGGGGTCAGACGGCGGGTGCATTTGACGTCGAAGATGATCTCGGCGCCCGGGTTGCGCGACAGCACGTCCTGGGCGAACAGCATCAGCAGGCGGTCGGGGTAGACGATGCTGCCGGTGTTGGTCACCACGCCCACGCGGTCGCCGTCGCCGTCGAAGGCCAGGCCGATATCGGCGCCGGTCTCTTTCACCTTGGCGATCAGGTCTTCCAGGTTCTCAGGCTTGCCCGGGTCCGGGTGGTGGTTGGGGAAGTTGCCGTCGACTTCGCAGAACAGCGGGATCACCTCGCAGTTCAGTGCCTCGATCAATTGCGGGGCGATCACGCCAGCGGCGCCGTTGCCGCAGTCGACCACCACCTTCAGGCGCCTGGCCAGCTTCACGTCGTCGACGATCTGCTGGTAGTAGCGCTCGAGGATCTCGACTTTCTCCACATGGCCTTCGCCACGGGTCAGGTCGTTGGTCTTAAGGCGAGTCAGCAGGGCCTGGATCTGTTCGTTGGCCAGGGTGTCGCCGGCGATGACGATCTTGAAACCGTTGTAGTCCGACGGGTTGTGGCTGCCGGTGAGCATCACGCCCGACTTGCCGGCCAGCACGTTGGCGGCATAGTACAGCGCCGGGGTCGGCACCAGGCCGACGTCGCTGACCTGGCAACCGGCCTCGACCAGGCCCTTGATCAGTTGCTCGACCAGCATCGGGCCGGACAGGCGGCCGTCACGGCCGACCGAGATCTGTGGTTCGCCCTGGGCGAGGGTCTGGGCGCCGATGGCGCGGCCGATCCAGTAGGCGGTTTCGGCGTGCAGGGTCTTGCCGACCACGCCGCGGATGTCATAGGCGCGGAAGATGCTGTCCGGCAGTGCGGGGACCAGGTGGGCCATGTCGTTCATCTCTGGGGACTCCATAAGTCAAAGGCTTCTGGGCAGGCGCAAACTGAACGCTTGGACGGCGGTTTCGCCAGAGAGTTCGCCATCCATGGCCCGAACGGTCTGTTGTTGCCTCAGCGGGTACCCGAGTGACCGAAGCCGCCAGCGCCGCGCTGGGTCTCGTCGAACTGCTCGACGATGTCGAAATGCGCCTGCACCACCGGCACCAGGATCAGTTGCGCGATGCGCTCGCCGACGGTGATGGTGAACGGCGTGCTGCCGCGGTTCCAGCAGCTGACCATCAACTCGCCCTGGTAGTCCGAGTCGATCAGACCGACCAGGTTGCCCAGCACGATGCCGTGCTTGTGGCCCAGGCCCGAGCGCGGCAGGATCATCGCCGCCAGGCCCGGGTCGCCGATGTACACCGACAGGCCGGTGGGGATCAGCAGGGTCTGGCCTGGCTCGAGGACGGTGTCCTCCTTGAGCAGGGCGCGCAGGTCCAGGCCGGCGGAGCCGGGGGTGGCGTACTGCGGCAGGGGGAATTCGGTGCCCAGGCGTGGGTCGAGGATCTTGGCTTGAAGAGCGTGCATGTAACTTACTGAACCTGGTTGAGCCGTTCGGCGATGAAGGCAACCAGCTGGCGGGCGATCTTGCCTTTGCTGGTCTGCGCGAAGAGGGTTTGATGCTGCTGCCGGTCGATCACGGTCAGGGCGTTTTCCTCGCTGTTGAAGCCGATGCTGGGGTTGGCCACATCATTGGCGACGATCAGGTCGAGGTTCTTGTCCTTGAGCTTGCGCGTTGCGTAGTCGAGCAGGTGCTCGGTCTCGGCGGCGAAGCCCACACTGAACGGGCGATCGGCGCGGCCGGCAATGGTCGCAAGGATATCGGGATTGCGCACCATCTGCAGCAGCATGCCGTCGCCGGTGGTGGGATCTTTCTTGAGCTTCTGTGCGGCGACGACTTCCGGGCGGTAGTCCGCGACTGCGGCCGAAGCGATGAACAGGTCGCAGGGCATGGCGGCTTCACAGGCCGCGAGCATGTCCCGGGCGCTGACCACGTCGATGCGGCTGACCCGGTCGGGGGTCGGCAGGTGTACCGGGCCTGTCACCAGGGTCACCCGGGCCCCGGCTTCGGCGGCCGCCTCGGCCAGGGCAAAGCCCATTTTCCCTGAACTATGGTTGGTGATGTAGCGCACCGGGTCGATGTTTTCTTGGGTCGGGCCGGCGGTAATCAGCACGTGCTTGCCGGTCAGTGCCTGGCGCTTGAAGCTCTCGGCGGCGCACCAGGCCAGGTCGGTGGCCTCGAGCATGCGGCCAAGGCCTACATCGCCACAGGCCTGGCTGCCGGAGGCCGGGCCGAACACCTGGATGCCACGGCGCTTGAGCAGCTCGAGGTTGTCCTGGGTTGCCGGGTCGCGCCACATGGCCTGGTTCATCGCCGGCGCCACGGCGACGGTGGCATCGGTGGCCAGTACCAGGGTGGTCAGGAGGTCGTCGGCCATGCCCTGGGCCATGCGCGCCATCAGGTCGGCGGTGGCCGGGGCGATCAGCACCAGGTCGGCCCATTTGGCCAGTTCGATATGGCCCATGGCCGCTTCGGCGGCGGGGTCGAGCAAGTCCATGTGCACCGGGTGGCCGGACAGCGCCTGCAGGGTGAGCGGGGTGATGAATTCGGCACCACCACGGGTCATGACCACGCGCACCTGCGCGCCGTGTTCCAGGAGTCGGCGAATCAGCTCGGCGCTCTTGTAGGCGGCGATGCCGCCACCCACGCCGAGAACGATGCGCTTGCGATACAACCGCTGCATAGGCCTTGCCTTATTCCAGTGAAAGCGGGCGGCGACGGTGACTGCCTGCGGCAGATCGTCGCATTTTCGAAGCGAACTAGATTAACACAGCGCCCAAACGGGCCGTAGTGGCAGGCGAGGAGGGAGGATGAACATCAGGGAGTGGCCGGCCGAGGAGCGGCCGAGGGAGAAGTTGTTGCAGCGCGGCGCGGCGATGCTGTCGGACGCCGAGCTGGTGGCAGTGTTGCTGGGGTCGGGAGTTGCTGGGCGTAACGTGCTGGACTTGGCGCGTGGGCTGCTGGCGAAGTTTGGCGGGCTCAGGCCGTTCCTCGAGGCCGATCGCGTCCGGGTGCTGCGCGAGCCGGGCCTGGGGCCGGTGAAATACGCTCAGTTGCAGGCGTTGCTGGAGATCGGCAGGCGGTATCTGGATGAGGGCATCGAGCGAGCATCGGCGCTGGAGTCGCCGACATCGGTGCGGCGCTACCTGAAGTCGATGCTGCGCCATGAGGCCAGCGAGGTATTCGGTTGCCTGTTCCTGGATACCAAGCACCGGCCGTTGGCGTTCGAGATCCTGTTTCGCGGCACGATCGACCGGGCGAGCATCTACCCGCGGGAGGTGGTACGCCGGGCCTTGCTGCACAACGCGGCGGCGCTGATCCTGTGCCATAACCACCCGTCAGGCCATTGCCAGCCCAGCCAGGACGACGTGCACCTGACGCAGATGCTCAAGCGCTCGCTGGCGCTGATCGATGTACGGGTGATGGACCATGTCATCGTCGGTGATGGCGAGCCGCTGTCCATGGCCGAGCATGGGTGGCTGGCAGGCTAATCATCGCGGGGCAAGCCCGCTCCCACGATACTGTCGTGGGAGCGGGCTTGCCCCGCGATGAGGCCTCAACGGTTTACGGCGACCTTGCTGAAATCCAACCGCCCAAACGGGCTCACCTGATACCCCTCGACGCCCTTGTGCAGCAAGGTCGCCGCCGTCGGATGCGCCAGCGGCAGCCACAGCGCCTGCTGCTGGATCAATGCCTGGGCCTGCTGGTACAGGCGGCTGCGCACGCTCTGGTCGTTGGTGGTGCGCCCGGCGTTGATCAGCTGGTCCAGGCGGCTGTCGCAGAACCGCGCGAAGTTTGTCCCGGACTTGACCGCCGCGCACGAGAATTGCGGGCTGAGGAAGTTGTCCGGGTCGCCGTTGTCACCCGCCCAGCCCATGAACAGCAGGTCGTGCTCGCCCGCCTTGGCGCGGCGGATCAACTCGCCCCACTCGATGGTGCGAATCTCGGCCTTGATGCCGACCTTGGCCAGGTCTGCCTGAAGCATCTGCGCGCCCAGGCTGGGGTTGGGGTTGAGCAGGCTGCCCGACGGGCGGGTCCAGATCGTGGTTGCAAAACCATCGGCCAGGCCGGCCTTGGCCAGCAGCGCCTTGGCCTTCTTCTGGTCCATGGCGTAACCCGGCAGGTCCTTGGCGTAGCTCCAGGTGTTCGGCGGGTAAGGTCCGTTGGCGGCGGTGGCGGTGTCTTCGAACACGGCCTTGAGGTAGGCCTGCTTGTCGAAGGCCAGGTTGATCGCCTGGCGCACCTCGGGTTTGTCCAGCGGCGGGTGCTGGCTGTTGATGGCGACGAACGCGGTCATGAACGCCGGGGTGGTCGCCACCTCGAGGTTGCCGTCCTTGCCGGCCTCGGCGATGTCCAGCGGCTTGGGCGACAGGGCCACCTGGCATTCACCGCGCTTGAGCTTCTGCAGGCGCACGTTGGCGTCGGTGGTGATGGCGAAGATCAGCGGGTCGACCGACGGCTTGCCGGCGAAGTAGTCGGGGTTGGCGCGGTAGCGCACCACGGCGTCCTTCTGGAAGCGCTGGAAGATGAACGGCCCGGTACCCACAGGCTGGCTGTTGAGCTTGTCCGGGGTTTCGGCCTTGAGCAGTTTGTCGGCGTATTCAGCCGAGTAGATCGAGGCGAAGCCCATGCTCAGGGTGGCCAGGAAGGTGGCATCCGGGTGCGAGAGGGTGAAGCGCACGGTATTGGGCTGCGGGGCCTCGATCGACTTGATCAGGCTGCCCAGCTGCAGCGACTGGGCATGCGGGTAGCCGCCCGCGGCGGTCTTGTGCCATGGGTGGGCGGGGTAGAGCATGCGTTGGAAGCTGAACAGCACGTCTTCGGCGTCCAGCTCGCGGCTGGGCTTGAAGTAGGCCGTGGTGTGGAACTTGACGCCCTGGCGCAGGGTGAAGTCGTAGATCAGACCGTCCGGCGACACCGTCCAGCTCTCGGCCAGGCTGGGCACGACCTTGCCAAGCCCGGCGTCGAATTCGACCAGGCGGTTCATCAGCACATCGGCCGAGGCATTGGTGGTGGTCAGCGAGTTGTACTGGACCACGTCGAAGCCTTCCGGGCTGGCTTCGGTGCACACCGACAGCGGCGCGGCCTGGGCAAGGCCGGCGGCACACAGCGTGGTGAACAACAGGGAAAGGGCGGCGGCACGCATGGTGGCTCCTTGGCGGGTTTGTGGCACCATCTGCCGGTGCAGTCTGGAAAAGTCCTACCCTAGTGTGGGCACAAGCAAATGACCACACCCTTTCGCATTAATTCGGCGACGGGCGGTCGACACCCTGTCGCCCCAGTCGTTATGCTGCCCGGGCGCACTCGGCCCGACCTGAAGACACATCTTCTGTTGTTGCGGCTGAGTCTTTCTGGTATAAAGCAGCGCTCTTTTCTAGGGGCTCGGCCTGTCGCGTAAGCGCTTCCGGTCGATAAGACCCTCGGAAACACGGCGCCTGGCGCCAATGACTGAGAGATTAAGCGGCCAACCCATGCCGGGTTGGGCATGTGGTTTTAGAGGGCTGAGGCATGTCGAGAGTCTGTCAAGTTACTGGTAAGGGTCCAGTAACCGGGAATAACATTTCCCACGCAAACAACAAAACCCGTCGTCGTTTCCTGCCAAACCTGCAGCACCACCGTTTCTGGGTTGAATCCGAGAAGCGTTTCGTGCGTCTGCGCGTTTCCGCCAAAGGCATGCGTATCATCGACAAGCGCGGCATCGATGCCGTTCTGGTCGACATCCGCAAAGCTGGCGCCAAGGTTTAAGGGAGAACATCATGCGTGAATTGATCCGTCTGGTTTCGAGTGCCGGTACCGGCCACTTCTACACCACCGACAAGAACAAGCGCACCACTCCGGACAAGATCGAGATCAAGAAATACGATCCGGTCGTCCGCAAGCACGTGGTGTACAAGGAAGCCAAGATCAAGTAATTGATCGGCAACCTGAAAAAACCCGCAACCGTAAGGTGGCGGGTTTTTTTATGCCTGCCATGAAACGCTGCCGTCTGCAGGCGACAAAGAAAAAGGCGCCCAGGGCGCCTTTTTCTTTGTCGCATCGAGTCTGGGGTTCAGGCGATTTTCAGGCCGCTGATGAAACCATCGGCATCGACGCTGATGATGAGCCGGTCACCGCGCAGGTCACGGGTGATCAAGTCTTTCGGTCCAGCGGCGATGGTCAGGCTGGTCAACTCGAGGATGTAAGGCTTGACGCTTTCCACGTAGCGCGTGCGGATGACATGGCGGGCCGGGCCGAGGATATCGGTGGTCATGGTGAATCTCCTTGAGGATATGTCCGACGGTGGACATGGCCATGATCCGGCCTGCGCTGACCCCTTGCGCGGTACATAGTTAGAGGCCTTCAGCCAATATTCACTTGGCCTCGAACATCACATAGATCTTGCGGCACGGCTCCAGCACTTCCCAGGTGCCCTTGAAGCCCGCCGGGATCACGAAGCGATCACCGGTGCGCAGGGTCTTGGCGCCGCCGTCCTGGTCGCGCAGCACCGACACACCTTGCACGATCTCGCAGTACTCGTGTTCGGTGTAGTTCACCGTCCACTGGCCCACTTCACCTTCCCAGACGCCTGCGGCGAACTGCCCGCATGGGCTGGCATAGTGGTTGTAGACAGCCTGGTCAGGCTCGCCCTTGAGGATTTTCTCCGCCGCCGGGCGGTAGCGTTCGGCCTCGGTCAGAACCTGGGCGAAATCGACGATGCTGGCGATACTCATGGTGGTTACCCTGTTGTTGTTTAATAAAATGAACATCAGTAGGCATTTGAGCCGTTCGTGTCAAATATATTGATAGTTTCCCCGCCCTGGTTTAGGGTGGCAGGTGCCCGTGTGCCTCGTCACCCGGCCAGAATTTCTGACAGCGCCCGTGAGTCCTCAGTGCGGCGTTGCACCTTAACAAGAGAGGAGTTTCCTATGACCACCCTGACTCGTGCGGACTGGGAACAGCGTGCCCAGCAACTGAAGATCGAAGGCCGCGCCTTCATCAACGGCGAATACACCGATGCCGCATCCGGTGAAACCTTCGACTGCCTGAGCCCGGTGGACGGACGCTTCCTGGCCAAGGTTGCCAGCTGCGACCTGGCCGATGCCAACCGCGCTGTCGAAAATGCCCGCGCCGTGTTCGAATCCGGCGTCTGGTCGCGCCTGGCTCCGGCCAAGCGCAAGGCCAAGCTGATCCGCTTCGCCGACCTGCTGCGCAAGAACGTAGAAGAACTGGCCCTGCTCGAAACCCTCGACATGGGCAAGCCGATCGGCGACTCCTCCAGCATCGACGTGCCGGGCGCGGCCAGTGCCCTGCACTGGAACGCCGAAGCCATCGACAAAGTCTACGACGAAGTCGCGCCAACCCCGCACGACCAGCTCGGCCTGGTTACCCGTGAGCCGGTGGGCGTGGTCGGTGCCATCGTACCGTGGAACTTCCCGCTGCTGATGGCCTGCTGGAAACTCGGCCCGGCCCTGGCCACCGGTAACTCCATCGTCCTCAAGCCGTCGGAAAAATCGCCGCTGACCGCCATCCGCATCGCCCAGCTGGCGATCGAAGCCGGTATCCCGGCCGGCGTGCTCAACGTGCTGCCAGGCTATGGCCACACCGTGGGCAAGGCCCTGGCCCTGCACATGGACGTCGACACCCTGGTGTTCACCGGTTCGACCAAGATCGCCAAGCAGCTGATGATCTACGCTGGCGAGTCGAACATGAAGCGCGTCTGGCTGGAAGCCGGCGGCAAGAGCCCGAACATCGTCTTTGCCGACGCGCCGGACCTGCAGGCCGCCGCCGAAGCTGCTGCCAGCGCCATCGCCTTCAACCAGGGTGAAGTCTGCACCGCCGGTTCGCGCCTGCTGGTGGAGCGTTCGATCAAGGATAAATTCCTGCCCATGGTGGTCGAGGCCCTCAAGGCCTGGAAACCGGGCAACCCGCTGGACCCGGCAACCACCGTCGGTGCGCTGGTCGATACCCAGCAGATGAACACCGTGCTGTCGTACATCGACGCCGGTCACCAAGGCGGCGCCAAGCTGCTGGCTGGCGGCAAGCGCATCCTGGAAGAGACCGGCGGCACCTACGTCGAGCCGACCATCTTCGACGGTGTGACCAACGCCATGAAGATTGCCCAGGAAGAAATCTTCGGCCCGGTGCTGTCGGTGATCACCTTCGACACCGCCGAAGAAGCCATCGCCATCGCCAACGACACCCCGTACGGCCTGGCGGCCGGCATCTGGACCTCGGACATCTCCAAGGCCCACAAGGCCGCCCGCGCCGTGCGTGCCGGCAGCGTCTGGGTCAACCAGTACGACGGCGGCGACATGACCGCGCCGTTCGGTGGCTTCAAGCAGTCGGGCAACGGCCGCGACAAGTCGCTGCACGCGCTGGAGAAGTACACCGAGCTGAAGGCGACCTGGATCAAGCTGTAATCCGGTAACGCCTTTTCGCGGGGCAAGCCCGCTCCCACGCCGCCAGTCGCTTTGGAGGCGTGGGAGCGGGCTTGCCCCGCGATGCTTTTTGCCTGATTTGTCTGCCCAGGAGGCCACCATGCGTTGGGGAACCTATTTTGCCGTGCTGGCGTCGGTGCTCAGTGTCGGGCTCGCGCTCGGCGTGAGCATGCCGCTGGTGTCCCTGCGCCTGGAGGGCTGGGGTTACGGCGGGTTCGCCATCGGCGTGATGGCGGCGATGCCGGCGCTGGGCGTGCTGGTCGGCGCCGCCGTGGCCAGCCGCCTGGCCGGTTGGGTCGGGGTACCGACCGCCATGCGTCTGTGCCTGTGGGGCGGGGCGCTGTCTATCGGCCTAGTGGCGTTGCTGCCCAGCTACCCGCTGTGGCTGGCGCTGCGCCTGCTGATCGGCATGTCGCTGACCGTGGTGTTCATCCTCGGCGAAAGCTGGATCAACCAGCTGGTGGTCGAACAATGGCGCGGGCGGCTGGTGGCGCTGTATGGCAGCAGCTACGCCCTGAGCCAGCTGGCTGGGCCGATGGTGCTGGGTTTTCTCGGCTCCAACGATGACTTCGGTTTCTGGGCGGCCACCGGGCTGCTGCTGGTTGCCCCGCTGATCCTGCTCGGCCGTAGCGGCGCGCCCAGCACCGAGGCGTGCAGCGTTACCTTCCTCGACCTGTTCGCCTTCTGTCGACGGCTGCCGGTCATTGCCTGGGCCATCGCGCTGTTCGCCGCGTTCGAGGCGATGATCCTCACCCTGCTGCCGGTGTATTGCCTGCAGCAGGGCTTTACCACGGAAGTGGCGCTGTTCATGGTCAGTACTGTGGTGGTGGGCGATGCGGTGTTGCAGCTGCCGATCGGTGCGCTGGCTGATCGCATGTCGCGGCGCACGTTGTTCAGTGGCTGCGCGCTGACCCTGCTGGTCTCGAGCCTGGCCATTCCGCTGCTGCTGCACACGCCGCTGATCTGGCCGTTGTGGGTGCTGTTCGGGGCCAGTGCGGGAGGGTTGTTCACCCTGTCGCTGGTGTTGATCGGCGAGCGCTATCGCGATGATGAGCTGGTGCGGGCCAATGCCCACGTGGCGCAGCTGTGGGGTATCGGTTGCCTGATCGGGCCACTGCTGGCCGGGGCGGGTAGCCAGTGGGTCAGTGGGCATGCGTTGCTGCTGCTGATGGCGGCGGGGGCAGCGGGGTTGGTGGTGCTGACCCGGCGCAAAGGGGCCTTTGACCCGGTCGCCGCCTGAGCGATCGCTATCGCGGGGCAAGCCCGCTCCCACGCAGTTCCTATTGCAGCGTGGGAGCGGGCTTGCCCCGCGATAGGCCCTACAACATCTTCTCCAGCCCCACCGCCTTGCTGATCCAGGCATTGAACCGCCGCCAGAATCCCCCCGGCTCGGTCAGCAGCATATGCCGCTGGCCATTGTCCTCGGTGACCCACACCAGCTTCCCGCCCACCAGCTTTGGTTGGTAGCTCAACGCCGGCGCCATGCCCTGTACCGCCAGGTCGCGGGTGTATTCGGCCAACTCCGGGCTGTCCACCAGCACGCCGACCTCGGTGTTCCACAGCACAGAACGCGGGTCGAAGTTGAACGAGCCGATGAACGTCTTGCGCCTGTCGAACACCATCGCCTTGCTGTGCAGGCTTGAATCGGAGCTGCCGTGCAGGCTCAGGCCGCGCCGGGTACTGCGGTCGCCGGGCTGGCGGCGCAGTTCGTACAACTGCACGCCATGTTCGAGCAGGGCGCGGCGGTAGGGCGCGTAACCGCCATGTACCGCCGGTACGTCGGTGGCTTCCAGCGAATTGGTCAACAGCTTGACCGAGGTACCGGCGTCCGCACGGCTGGTCAGGTACAGCAAGCCCGGCTCACCCGGCACGAAGTAGGCTGACACCAGGATCAGCTCGTGCCGCACGCTGTTCAGGTCCGGCGCCAGTTGCTGGCTCATCAGCAATTGCGGGTCGGGTTCGTCGTCGGCCAGCACTTTGCTCGGCGCGTCCCACAGCGCCTGGCTGTGCGCCCAGATCAGTTCGTTGCGCCATACGTCCAGACGTGGCTGTGTCTGGTAGGCCATCAGCCGGTCGTAAAGGGCTTTGCGTTTGATACGTGCCTCGGCCAGGGACACTTCCAGGCGCTGGCGGCTGGCGCGCAGGTCTTCGGCGTCGGGCTGCCACCACAGGTAATCGCCGATCGGCCGGCTCAGCGCGCTGTTCCAGTACTGGTCGAAGCCGTGCCCGAGTTGCTCGGCCACCGGGCCTACGCCCAGCAGGTCGATGTCGGTGAAGTTGAGGTTGGGCTCGGCGTCGAAGTATTCGTCGCCCAGGTTGCGCCCGCCGACGATGGCCATGCTGTTGTCCACCAGGAACAACTTGTTGTGCATGCGTCGGTGCTGGCGCGACAGGTTGAACAGTCGGCCCACGGCGCGGGTCACGCCGGTGCTGCGGCCTAGGTGCAGCGGGTTGAACACACGAATCTGGATGTTCGGGTGGGCGGCCAGGGTGCCCATCAGGGTGTCGAGGCCGTCGCTGGTGGTGTCGTCGAGCAGGATGCGCACGCGCACGCCGCGGTCGGCGGCGCGCAGCAGTTCGTGCACCAGGGCGCGGGTGCTGAGGCCGTCGTGGACGATGTAGTACTGCAGGTCGATGCTGGCCTGGGCGCTGCGGATCAGCTCGGCGCGGGCGCGGAAGGCCTCATTGCTGTTGGGCAGCAGGCGAAAACCCGAGCGCCCCTCGTAGGGCGCGGCCTGGCGCTGCACCGAGCGGCCGAACGCCGATTCACTGGCCGGCAGCGCCTGGCTGACATCACGGGGTGTACCGGTGCTGGCGCAGCCTGAAAGGCCGAGCAGCAGCACCAGCAGCAGGGGCAGGGCTGGCTGGCGTCTCAAGGGTGAATCGTCCTGTGCGACAGGGGCTTATGGGGTTGGACCGTGGCGGGCGGCGCAACGTTACCCGGCAGCGTGTTCGGCCGCCAGTAGACGATGGGCGGTTTCCCCCACCTTGCGCACCGCGGCCTCGATCTGCGGCGTCGGCCGCGCGGCGAAGTTCATGCGCAGGCAATTGCGGTACTTGCCCGAGGCCGAGAAGATGCTGCCCACGGCGATCTGCACGCCCTGCTCCAGTAAAGCCCGGTTCAGGCGCAACGTATCGAAACTTTCCGGCAACTCCACCCACAGCATGAAGCCGCCCTGGGGCCGGCTGGCGCGGGTGCCCGGCGGGAAATAACGGGTCACCCAGTCGCACATCTGGTCGCGGCCGCGCTGGTACTGGCTGCGCATGCGCCGCAGGTGGGGCTGGTAGTGGCCCTCGGCGATGAAGTCGGCAATCGCCAGTTGCGGCTGGCAGGCGGTGCTGCCGGTGCTGATGTATTTCATGTGCAGCACCCGCTCCAGGTAGCGACCCGGCGCCACCCAGCCGATGCGCAGGCCCGGTGCCAGGGTCTTGGAGAACGAACTGCACAGCAGCACCCGGCCATCGTCGTCGAACGACTTGATGGTGGCCGGGCGCGGATAGGTGTAGGCCAGGTCGCCATACACATCGTCTTCGAGGATCGCCACGTCGTAGCGCTGGGCCAGGGTGAGCAAGGCCTTCTTGCGCGCCTCGGGCATGATGTAGCCCAGCGGGTTGTTGCAGTTGGGGGTGATCTGGATGAGCTTGATCGGCCACTGCTCCAGGGCCAGCTCCAGTGCTTCGAGGCTGATGCCGGTGAGCGGGTCGGTGGGGATCTCCAGCGCCTTCATGCCCAGGCCCTTGAGGGTCTGCATGGCGCCGTGGAAGCTCGGCGAGTCGACCGCGACGATGTCCCCGGGTTGGCACACCGCGCGGATGCTGCACGACAGCGCCTCGTGGCAGCCGGTGGTCACCACCAGGTCGGCCGGGCCCAGGCGGCAGCCGGAATCGAGCATCAGCCGGGCGATCTGCTCACGCAGCTGGGCATTGCCGTGGATGTTGTCGTAGTACAGGCCGGGCATGTCCTGGCGCCGGCTGAGCTGCGCCAGGCTGCGCAGCAGCGGCTTGAGCGTGGGGCTGTCGACATCCGGCATGCCGCGGCCCAGCTGGATCACGTCCGGGCGTGGGGTGGCGCGTATCAGTTCCAGCACCTGTTCCCACTGGGAGATATCCACAGGCCGTTGCGCCGGGCGGCTGATGTCGGGCAGGGCAGGGAGGTTGCGGTCCTCGGCGACGAAGTAGCCGGACTTGGGCCGTGGCGACACCAGGCCGTTGTCCTCCAGCAGGCGATAGGCCTGTTGCACGGTACTCAGGCTGACCCCGTGCTCGGTGCTCAGGGCGCGGACCGAGGGCAGGCGTTGGCCCGGCCGGTACAGGCCCTGCTCGATGCGCGACCCGAGCAGTTCGGCCAGGTTGAGGTAGAGCGTCACGGCATACTCCTGAGCATTTTGTGGGGCTGGACCGATACAGATTGCAGGAAAATACTCCATTCAGCCGGCGTGACGCCAATTCTGTATGGGAATAATAAATCTGTGTTGGATCTGTATTGCCCGTGGCCCGCACGCGCATGCTTTCTGCACGCTATGACGTGATCTGGAGGGTGCGGTGATGGGTGGCATGAGCGATGTACGGTTGCAACTGTTGGCCACGGAACTGGAGGCGGGGCAGCGGCCCAAGGTCTACAGCGCTCCGGCGGGGCTGGGGCGCTGGGGGCTCATGCTGCATCGCTGGCGCACCCGCAGGGCCTTGCTGCAGCTGGAGGATTACCAGCTGCGCGATATCGGGCTGACCTGGGAGCAGGCGTGCCGGGAGGCGCGCAAGCCGTTCTGGAAGGATTGAGGGATCAAGGGATTGGGTTGTCAGGATTGGCCCTATCGCCGGCTTGCCGGCGATAGGACCCCGCACCCGATCACACCAACTCTTTGAGCCGGTACCAAAGCATCCCCAACGCCAACAGCGGCGAGCGCATCAGCTTGCCGCCGGGGAAGGTTGGGTGCGGCACCTTGGCGAACAGGTCGAAACGCCCGCTTTGCTGGCCGCTGATGGCTTCGCCGAGCAGGCGCCCGGCCAGGTGGGTGGCGTTCACCCCATGGCCGGAGTAGGCCTGGGCGTAGTAGACATTCGGCTGCCCGGCCAGGCGGCCGATCTGCGGCAGGCGGTTGGCGCCGATGCCGATCATCCCGCCCCACTGGTAGTCGATGCGCACGTCGGCCAGTTGCGGGAACACCTTGAGCATCTTCGGCCGCATGTAGGCGGCGATGTCCTGCGGGTCGCGCCCGGAGTAGTGGCAGGCACCGCCGAACAGCAGGCGATGGTCGGCGGACAACCGGTAGTAGTCCAGGGCCACGCGCTGGTCGCACACCGCCATGTTCTGTGGCAGCAGCTGGCGGGCGCGCTCTTCGCCCAGCGGCTCGGTGGCGATGATGTAGCTGCCGGCCGGCAGTACCTTGCCGCCCAGCTCGCGGTTGAGGTCGTTGTGGTAGGCGTTGCAGCACAGCACCAGGGTCTTGGCGCGGACCCGGCCCTGGGCGGTGTGCACTTTCACTTCAGGGCCGTACTCGATGCGGGTGACTTCCGATTGCTCGAACAACTGCACGCCCAGGCGGCTGGCGGCAGCTGCTTCACCGAGCGCCAGGTTGAGCGGGTGCAGGTGCCCCGAGCCCATATCGATCAGGCCGCCGACATAACGGTCCGAGCCCACCACCGAATGCATGTCGCCGGGCTGCACCAGGCGCAGTTCGTGGCGATAGCCCAGGCTGCGCAGTTCTTCGGCGTCCTCGGCAAAGCCTGCAAGCTCGGCGGGTTTGTTGGCCAGGTCGCAGTAGCCCCAGGTCAGGTCGCAGTCGATGCCATGGCGCTCGACGCGGTCGCGGACGATCTCCACGGCCTCCAGGCCCATCAAGCGCATGCTGCGCACGCCGTCCTCGCCGATCACCGGGAGGAACTGCTCCAGGCCATGGCCGACCCCGCGAATCAGTTGCCCACCGTTGCGCCCGCTGGCGCCCCAGCCCAGCTTGCGGGCTTCCAGGAGGATCACCGACAGGCCGCGCTCGGCCAGTTCGATGGCGGTGTTCAGGCCCGAGTAGCCACCGCCAACGATGCATACGTCGGCGCTGTGCTCGCCCTGCAGGAACGCGTGGTCCGGGTGTGGCGCGCTGCTGGCGGCGTAGTAGGAGGCGGCGTGCTGCGCGCTGTGGACCATGGGTCGATTCCTGGGTTGAGACGAAAGGGGGAGGATAGGCAACTGGCCTCTCGCGGGGCAAGCCCGCTCCCACGTCTAAACAGCGGCGTGGGAGCGGGCTTGCCCCGCGATTGGGCTTATAATTCAACCTCATTCCTCGCTCTGTCCTTGGCCATGTCCTGCAACCGCCACAAGATCCACTTCCTGCGCGAACTCATCCCTTCTTTCGAATGCGTACCCGGCTGCCACGACTGCTGCGGCCCGGTCACCACCTCGGCCGAAGAAATGGCCCGTCTGCCGCGCAAGACCCAGGCCGAACAGGAAGTGGCCCTGGAACACCTGAACTGCGTACACCTGGGCCCGAACGGCTGCACGGTGTATGAAGAGCGACCAATGATCTGCCGCCTGTTCGGCACCACCCCGCGCATGGCCTGCCCGCGTGGACGCGGGCCTGAGCAGCCGATCGACCCGGCTGCCGAACAGCTGGTCCACACCTATATCGCCAGCACCCGCCAGGTGCTGGTCTGACGCCTCAGTCCGGGATCGGCAGGCACAGGCTCTCTTTCACTTCTTCCATCACGATGTAGCTCTTCGACTCGCGCACGTGCGGCAGCTTGAGCAGGATGTCGCCGAGCAGCTTGCGGTACGAGGCCATCTCCGAGATACGCGCTTTCACCAGGTAGTCGAAATCGCCCGACACCAGGTGGCATTCCAGCACGTGCGGCAGCTTGAGTACGGCACGGCGGAACTCCTCGAAGGTGTCGCCGGACTTGTAGTCCAGGCTGATCTCGACGAATACCAGCAGGCTGCCCTTCAGGTGCTGCGGATTGAGCCGGGCGTTGTAGCCCATGATGATCCCCTCGCGCTCCAGGCGGCGAACGCGCTCGGTGCAGGGGGTGGTCGACAGCCCGACTTTCTCGCCCAGTTCGGTGAACGAGATGCGGCCGTCATTCTGCAGGATCCGCAGGATGTTGCGGTCGATCTTGTCCAGTTCACGCTTGCTCTGGTGCTGGGTTCTCATAGGGGATGCACCTCCGTCAAAGGCGATTTCGCCAAGAATTCTCGCCAAATATAGGCGTTTATATAGTGAATTGCACTGGCCTGTCCTTCATACAATGCGCGCATCCATGCCATATCAACAAAAGACTGCGGCGAGCCGCGTGCGAGGGATGAACAATGCGAGTACTGGTACTAGGTAGCGGTGTGATCGGAACCGCCAGTGCCTACTATCTGGCCCGGCAAGGTTTCGAAGTGACGGTGGTCGATCGCCAGCCGGCGGTGGCCATGGAAACCAGCTTCGCCAACGCAGGCCAGATCTCGCCCGGCTATGCCTCGCCGTGGGCCGCGCCAGGCGTGCCGCTCAAGGCCATCAAGTGGCTGCTGGAGCGCCACGCCCCACTGGCCATCAAGCTCACCGGCGACGTCGACCAGTACCTGTGGATGGCGCAGATGCTGCGTAACTGCACCGCCAGCCGCTACGCGGTGAACAAGGAGCGCATGGTGCGCCTGTCCGAGTACAGCCGCGACTGCCTCGACGAGCTGCGTGCCGAAACCGGCATCGCTTACGAGAACCGCAGCCTGGGCACCACCCAGCTGTTCCGCACCCAGGCCCAGGTGGATGCCGCGGCCAAGGACATCGCTGTGCTGGAGCAGTCCGGCGTGCCTTACGAGCTGCTTGATCGCGACGGCATCGCCCGCGTCGAGCCGGCCCTGGCCGGCGTGAAGGATATCCTCGCCGGCGCCCTGCGCCTGCCCAACGATCAGACCGGCGACTGCCAACTGTTCACCACCAAGCTGGCCGACATGGCCGTCAAGCTGGGCGTCGAGTTCCGCTTCGGCCAGGACATCCAGCGCCTGGACTTCGCCGGTGACCGCATCAACGGCGTATGGATTGACGGCAAGCTGGAAACCGCCGACCGCTACGTGCTGGCCCTGGGCAGCTACTCGCCGCAACTGCTCAAGCCGCTGGGCATCAAGGCCCCGGTTTACCCGCTCAAAGGCTACTCGCTGACCGTGCCGATCACCGATGGCGACATGGCGCCGACCTCGACCATCCTCGACGAAACCTACAAGGTCGCCATCACCCGTTTCGACAACCGTATCCGTGTTGGCGGCATGGCTGAAATCGCCGGTTTTGACCTGTCGCTGAACCCGCGTCGACGCGAAACGCTGGAGATGATCGTCAACGACCTTTATCCTCGCGGCGGCGACCTGAGCCAGGCGAGCTTCTGGACCGGCCTGCGCCCGGCCACCCCGGACGGCACGCCGATCGTCGGTGCGACCAAGTTCCGTAACCTGTTCCTCAACACCGGTCACGGCACCCTGGGCTGGACCATGGCGTGCGGTTCCGGCCGCCTGCTGGCCGACCTGATTGCCCGCAAGAAGCCGCAGATCAGTGCCGAAGGCCTGGACATCTCGCGCTACGGCAACAGCCGCGAAGCTGCCAGCCAAGGCCAGCCGGCGCCGGCGCACCAGTAAGCATTGATGCTGCTGGGCTCATCGCGGGGCAAGCCCGCTCCCACGGACCTCGACAGTATTCGTGGGAGCGGGCTTGCCCCGCGATGAGGCCCGAACCGATTGACCTGTTCCCTCACCCCGGCGCGGTAGGTACCTACCCCCATCTGCCGCGCCGGGGCTTTACTGATAACCAGAACTGCCAGAAGGCTGCCGCCATGCGCCCCGCCCGTGCCCTGATCGACCTCCAAGCCCTCCGTCACAACTACCGCCTGGCCCGTGAGCTGACCGGTGCCAAGGCCCTGGCCGTGGTCAAGGCCGACGCCTACGGCCATGGCGCGGTGCGTTGCGCCCTGGCCCTGGAAACCGAGGCCGACGGATTTGCCGTGGCCTGCATCGAGGAAGCCCTGGAATTGCGCGCTGCCGGCATCAAGGCGCCGGTGCTTCTACTCGAAGGGTTCTTCGAGGCCAGCGAGCTGGCATTGATCGCCGAGCACGACCTGTGGTGCGTGGTGCATTCGCTGTGGCAGCTCGAAGCGCTGGAAAAGACCGCGGTGCACAAGCCGCTGACCATGTGGCTGAAGATGGACACCGGCATGCACCGGGTCGGCGTGCACCCCAAGGACTACCACAACGCCTACCAGCGCCTGCTGGCCAGCGGCAAGGTGTCGCGCATCGTGCTGATGAGCCACTTCGCCCGCGCCGACGAACTCGACGCCACGGCCACCGAGCAGCAGGTGGCGGTGTTCGAAGCTGCGCGCCAGGGCCTCAGCGCCGAGTGCAGCCTGCGCAACTCGCCGGCGGTGCTGGGCTGGCCGAGCATCAAAAGCGACTGGGTGCGCCCAGGCATCATGCTGTATGGCGCCACCCCGTTCGAGGTGGAGCAGGCCCAGGCCGCCCGCCTGCAACCGGTGATGACCCTGCAATCGCGGGTGATCAGCGTGCGCGAACTGCCGGCTGGTGAGCCGGTGGGCTATGGCGCCAAATTCGTCAGCCCTCGCCCGACCCGGGTCGGTGTGGTCGCCATGGGCTATGCCGACGGCTATCCGCGCCAGGCCCCCACCGGCACGCCCGTGGTGGTCGCCGGCAAGCGCGCCCAGCTGATCGGTCGGGTGTCGATGGACATGCTCTGCATCGACCTCACCGAGGTGCCCGAGGCTACCGTCGGCAGCCCGGTCGAGCTGTGGGGCAAGCAGGTGCTGGCCAGCGACGTGGCGCTGCAGGCCGGTACCATTCCTTACCAGATCTTCTGCAATCTCAAGCGCGTGCCGCGGGACTATATCGGCGAATAAGGCGCCGAAGCGGACAGGCTGCGGGGCGGTGTGTTGTAAATACTGAACGGCATTGCCATCATATCGTTCACACATCCCCCACCTGACCCCTTCCTGGAGGCCCACGCTTTGGACGTCGGTGAACGACTGCAAGCCATCCGCAAGCTCAAGGGCCTGTCCCAGCGCGAACTCGCCAAACGCGCCGGGGTGACCAACAGCACCATCTCGATGATCGAGAAGAACAGCGTGAGCCCCTCCATCAGCTCCCTGCGCAAGGTGCTCAGTGGTATCCCCATGTCCATGGTCGAGTTCTTTTCAGTCGAACTGGCACCGGAAAGCCCGACGCAGATCGTCTACAAGGCCCACGAGCTGATCGACATCTCCGACGGCGCGGTGACCATGAAGCTGGTCGGCAAGTCGCACCCCAACCGTGCCATCGCCTTCCTCAACGAGGTCTACCCGCCGGGCGCCGATACCGGCGAAGAGATGCTCACCCATGACGGCGAAGAGACCGGCATCCTCCTCGAAGGCCGCCTGGAACTGGTGGTCGGCACCGAGATCTTCATCCTCGAAGCCGGCGACAGCTACTACTTCGAAAGCACCCGTCCGCACCGTTTTCGCAACCCGTTCGCCGAGCCTGCCCGGTTGATCAGCGCGGCCACCCCGTCGAACTTTTGATCCAGCGCAGTGCATTGATTCGCCAATACCCTTTCCCCGAGTGTGGTCGTTCCACGCTTTCAGGAGTGCCGCTATACTTTTCAACGCTCGCTATTCCGTGGCCGCGAGCGTGATTAGCCACCATGAGGGTGTACGTGTGAACCAAATCAAGAAGATGCTGGCCGTACCAGCAGCCGTATTCGCCCTTTGGGCAATGAGCGCAACCGCTGCGACCAACGACGAGATTGCCAAGCGCCTGGCGCCGGTTGGCCAAGTCTGCGTCCAGGGCCAGGAATGCAAGGGCATGGAAGTGGTCGCCAGCGCTGGCGGCGGCGGTGCCAAGACGCCGGACGACATCATCGCCAAGCACTGCAACGCCTGCCACGGCAGCGGCCTGCTGGGTGCGCCGAAGATCGGCGACACCGCGGCCTGGAAAGAACGCGCCGACCACCAGGGCGGCCTCGACGGCATCCTGGCCAAGGCCATCACCGGGATCAACGCCATGCCGCCGAAGGGCACCTGCGCGGATTGCTCGGATGATGACCTCAAGGGTGCGATCAAGAAGATGTCCGGGCTGTGAGCTGGACCTGATTTGCGCAAAGCCCGCCATCGATGGCGGGCTTTGTCTTTGTGGAGTCAGTGCCGGCCTCATCGCGGGGCAAGCCCGCTCCCACGCTGGCAATGCAGATTGGCGTGGGAGCGGGCTTGCCCCGCGATGGGGCCGGTACAGGCAACGAACCCGCCCAAGGTTCTGTCCAATCCTGAAACCACGGATGCCCCAGGAGGCCCTGATGCAGCGCTGCCCCATCGACCAGGCCGTAGACGCAGTCTTGAAGCGCCTGCCCACCCACATCCACATGGGCCTGCCCCTGGGCCTGGGCAAGCCCAACGCTTTCGTCAACGCCCTCTACGCCCGCATCCGCGAGTTGCCCCAGCGCCGCCTGACGATCTACACCGCCCTGTCCCTCGGGCGCCCACCCTTGGGCGATGGCCTGCAACGGCGCTTCCTCGAACCCTTCGTCGAGCGCGTGTTCGCCGACTACCAAGAGCTCACCTACGTCGCCGACCTCCGCACCGATAGCCTGCCGCCGAACATCCGCGTCGAGCAGTTCTTCATGCAGCCCGGCAGCCTGCTGAATAGCGAGACTGCCCAGCAGGACTACATCAGCAGCAACTACAGCCACGCCGCCCGCGACATCAACGCCAAGGGCCTGAACCTGGTTGCCCAGCTGGTGGCCGCCACGCCTGAACGCCCGGATCACTTCAGCCTGGCCTGCAACCCCGACATCACCCTCGACCTGCTGCCGATGATCGAAAAGCGCCGTGCGGCCGGTGAAACCATCCTGCTGCTCGGCCAGGTGCACAGCGAACTGCCCTACATGCCCGGCGACTCGGAGCTGGCCATCAGCGACTTCGACCTGCTGATCGATGAGCCCGAGCACCGCCGGCTGTTCTCTACGCCGAACATGCCGGTTACCACCCAGGACCACTGTATCGGCCTGCACGCCAGCACCCTGGTGCGCGACGGCGGCACTCTGCAGATCGGCATTGGCGCCATGGGTGATGCCGTGGCGGCCGCCTTGCTGGCGCGCCAGGGTGACAACGACGGTTACCGGGCCCTGCTCGAGGCCTTGGATATCGGCCCGTGGCAGGCGCTGATAGAGCGGGAAGGCGGCCTGGATGCCTTCGCCCAGGGCCTGTACGGCTGCAGCGAGATGTTCGTCAACGGCCTGCTGGCCCTGGCCGAGGCCGGCGTGGTGCGGCGCCCGGCGGACGAGCAGGGCGTGCTGGTGCATGGCGGTTTTTTCCTCGGCCCGCGGGCGTTCTACCAGCGCCTGCGCGAGATGCCGCTGGCGCAGCGCGCGCAGTTCGCCATGACCCGCATCAGCTTCATCAACGAGCTGTATGGCCAGGAAGAGCTGAAACGCCGCCAGCGTCGCGATGCGCGCTTCATCAACACGGCATTCGGCATGACCCTGCTCGGCGCTGGCGTGGCCGATCAGTTGGAGGATGGCCGGGTGCTGAGCGGCGTGGGCGGGCAGTACAACTTCGTCGCCCAGGGCCATGCGCTGGAGGGCGGGCGCTCGATCCTGCTGCTGCGCAGCTGGCGCGAGGCGGGCGGTGAGGTCAGCTCCAACCTGTACTGGACCTACGGCCACTGCACCATTCCCCGGCACCTGCGCGATGTGGTGATCACCGAATACGGCATCGCCGACCTGCGCGGGCAGACCGACAGCGAGGTGATTGCGCGGTTGCTGGCGATCAGTGATTCACGTTTTCAGGCGCAGCTGGTGGAGCAGGCCAAGGCGGCGGGCAAGCTGGCCAGGGACTTCGAACTCGACGAGCGCTACCGCGACAACACCCCCGAGCGCCTGGAGGCGATCCGCGCACGACATGCACGGCTGTTCCCGGAGTACCCGCTGGGCAGCGACTTCACGGCCCAGGAGCGCGATCTGCTGCGGGCGCTGAACTGGTTGAAGAGCAAGTTCAAGTTGAGCGAGGTGCTGGAGCTGGGCAAGGCGGCACTTGAGGCGCCAGGGCCTGAGGGATATGGAGCACAGTTGGCGCGGATGCAGCTGGATGACCCGCAGGGCCTGAAGGAGGAGTTGTATCAGCGTTTGCTATTGGCGGCGCTTCAGGTGACGCGGCAGTGACGCAGCGTGGGAGCGGGCTTACTCGATAAAGCTGACCACGCCACCTTCCAGCGACTTCACCCGCGCCAGCGATTCGACGCGGTAGCCCTGGCTGTCCAGCTCGGCACGGCCGCCCTGGAACGACTTCTCGATGACGATGCCAAGGCCCGCCACTGTGGCGCCGGCCTGCTTGATGATCGAGATCAGCGCCTGGGACGCCTTGCCGTTGGCCAGGAAATCGTCGATCACCAGCACGCGGTCGCTGCTGTTGAGGTGACGCGGCGAGACGGCCACGGTGTTCTCGGTCTGCTTGGTGAAGGAGTACACCGAGGCGGTCAGCAGGTTCTCGGTCAGGGTCAGCGACTGGTGCTTGCGGGCGAAGATCACCGGCACGCCGAGCTTCAGGCCGGTCATCACCGCCGGGGCGATGCCGCTGGCTTCGATGGTGACGATCTTGGTCACGCCCGAGTCGGCGAACAGACGGGCGAATTCGTCACCGATCAGCTGCATCAGCGCCGGGTCGATCTGGTGGTTGAGAAACGCATCGACTTTCAGGACCTGATCGGAAAGCACGATGCCTTATTCGCGAATCTTCTGCTGCAGTGCTTCCACTGTGTGTCTCCGATGTAACAAAGGTGGCCGCAAAAAGCGGCAAAGTTAAAGAGTAATGGTTGATCAGCGTTTGAGCATTGCCCGGATATCGGCCAGGGCGTTGTTGCCGCGCGCGGCTTTCACTTCAACGGGCGCATCGTCCAGGCCTTCCCAGGCCAGGTCGTCCGGCGGCAGTTCATCGAGGAACCGGCTCGGCGTGCAGTCGATGATTTCGCCGTACTGCTTGCGCTTGGCGGCGAAGGTGAAGGCCAGGGTCTGGCGCGCGCGGGTGATGCCCACGTAGGCCAGGCGGCGTTCCTCTTCGATGGTATCGGCCTCGATGCTCGAGCGGTGGGGGAGGATCTCCTCCTCCATGCCCATGATGAACACGTAAGGGAATTCCAGGCCCTTGGAGGCATGCAGGGTCATCATCTGCACGCCCTCGGCGTTCTCTTCCTCTTCCTGCTGGCGCTCGAGCATGTCGCGCAGCACCAGCTTGCCGATGGCGTCCTCGATGGTCATGTCACCCTCTTCGTCCTTCTCGAGGGTGTTCTTCAACGCTTCGACCAGGAACCAGACGTTGCTGATGCGGAACTCCGCCGCCTTGTCGCTGGCGGTCTGCTGGCGAATCCAGTTCTCGTAGTCGATGTCGCGGATCATCTCGTGCAGCGCGGCGATCGGCTCGTCCAGGGCCACCTTGTGGCGCACGCCGTCGAGCCAGTGCTTGAAGCGCTGCAGGCGCTCGGTATAGCGCGCGTCCAGGTGCTCGCCCAGGCCCAGCTCCTCGCTGGCGGCGTACATCGACACACCGCGCTCGGTGGCATAGTTGCCGAGCTTTTCCAGGGTGGTCGAGCCGATTTCGCGGCGCGGCACGTTGATCACCCGCAGGTAGGCGTTGTCGTCGTCCGGGTTTACCAGCAGGCGCAGGTAGGCCATCAGGTCCTTGACTTCCTGGCGGCCGAAGAAGCTGTTGCCGCCGGACAGGCGATACGGCACCTGGTGGTGCTGCAGCTTCAGTTCGATCAGCTTGGCCTGGTAGTTGCCGCGGTAGAGGATGGCGAAGTCGCTGTACGGGCGGTTGGTGCGCAGGTGCAGGGTGAGGATTTCCATGGCCACGCGTTCGGCCTCGGCTTCCTCGTTCTTGCAGCGGATCACGCGGATCTCGTCGCCCACGCCCATCTCGCTCCACAGCTGTTTCTCGAAGGCGTGGGGGTTGTTGGCGATCAGCACGTTGGCGCAGCGCAGGATGCGGCTGGTGGAGCGGTAGTTCTGTTCGAGCATGACGATCTTCAGGGAGGGGTAGTCCTCCTTGAGCAGCATCAGGTTCTCAGGCCGCGCGCCGCGCCAGGCGTAGATCGACTGGTCGTCGTCACCCACCACGGTGAACTGGTTGCGCATGCCGATCAGCATCTTCACCAGCAGGTACTGGCTGGCGTTGGTGTCCTGGTATTCGTCCACCAGCAGGTAGCGCACGCGGTTCTGCCAGCGTTCGAGCACTTCGGGGTGCTCCTGGAACAGCTTGACCGGTTGCAGGATCAGGTCGTCGAAGTCCACCGCGTTGAACGCCTTGAGCGTGCGCTGGTAGTGGGTGTAGACGATGGCGGCGGTCTGCTCGCGCGGGTTGCGCGCCTTCTCCAGCGCCTCGGGCGGCAGGATCAGGTCGTTCTTCCAGGCACCGATCATGTTCTTGATCTCGTCGATGCCGTCGTCGCCGGAGTATTCCTTCTGCATGATGTCCGACAGCAACGCCTTGATGTCGGACTCGTCGAAGATCGAGAACCCCGGCTTGTAGCCCAGCCGCTCATGCTCCTTGCGGATGATGTTCAGGCCCAGGTTGTGGAAGGTGCACACTGTCAGGCCGCGGCCTTCCCCCGGACGCAGCAGGGTGCCGACCCGTTCCTTCATCTCGCGTGCGGCCTTGTTGGTAAAGGTCATCGCCACGATGTACTGGGCACGGATGCCGCAGTTCTGGATGAGGTGGGCAATCTTGCGCGTGATCACGCTGGTCTTGCCGGAGCCTGCACCGGCGAGCACCAAAAGAGGGCCGCCAACGTAGTCTCGGGCTTCCTGTTGCCGGGGATTGAGTCGGGACATGCTAGAAACCGGGGGTCGCCAGAAAATAGCCGCGCATTCTAACAGGCATCCAGGGTTTGTGGCGCGACCGTCTGACGTGTGAGTCAACCTTTTAGCGCCTGCCAGGCGGGGTTTTTCACGGCTTGGCAGGGCGATACTGCCAAGCGCCATGCAATTCCCCGAAATCCTGTTTGCCGGTTGCGCGGGTTTCGCGCAGGATGCACGTCAAAATGCGTCGGGGCGCTGGTCAGGGACGGCCATGACTAAAAGTGAAAATCATTTTCATTTGTTGCGGTAGGATACACCGCCCCCGCCGATTCACCGTCCACGCCTAAGGAGCCCGCTTGTCCACGCCCGCCGACCCCCTGCGTTTGCTGCTGTTGGCCGATGAGCCGGAATGGGCCGCACGCTTGCGCGAATGCCTGCAGCCTCTGGGCGGGAGTGCGGTGCTGCTGACCGCGCCGAACTGGGCAGCGGTCGACAGCCTGTTCGCCAACGACCGCCAGGCCGTGGTGCTGGCCACCCCCGAGCTGCAGCCGGCCCCGGGGCGCTGCGAGTTGCCGACCATTTTGCTGCTCGAGCAGGAACCAGCGAGTACACCGGTGGGCGTCAGCGACTGGCTGGTGCTGGCGCAGCTTGGCACCGACACCCTGCGTCGCTCCCTGCGCCATGTGCGCGAGCGCGGCGTGCTGGTCGCCACCCTGCAGCGCCTGGCCGAGCAGGACCCGCTGACCGGCATCGCCAATCGCCAGGGCTTCCAGGCCTTGCTGACCGCGCGCCTGGCCGAAAACGAAGGCCGCGGCCTGGCTCTGGGCCACCTCGACCTCGACAACTTCCGTCACGTCAACGATGCCCTGGGCCACCAGGGCGGCGATCGCCTGATCCTGCAGGTGGTGGCTCGGCTCAAGAGCCAGCTCGAAGCCACCGACCAGCTGGCGCGCCTGGGCAGCGACGAGTTCGCCCTGCTGATCGACACCCGCCGCGACGCCAACCGCGCCGAATGGATCGCCGAACGCATCACCGAAGCCCTGACCGAACCCTACTGGATCGACGGCGAAAGCCTGCTGCTCGGTTGCAGCCTGGGCATTGCCCACGCCCGCGCCCAGGCCGGCGCCGACCCGCTGATGTGGCATGCGCACATCGCCATGCGCCAGGCCAAGGGAAGCCAGGGCTGCACCTTCCATGTGTTCAACGAGCGCATCAACCGCAACGCCCGCAGCCTCGCCGACCTGGAAAGCGAGCTGCGCCGCGCCCTGCGCCGCGACGAGCTGGAGCTGCACTACCAGCCGCGGCTGAATCTCACCGACGGCCGTATCGTCGGCCTCGAGGCGCTGGTGCGCTGGAACCACCCGGAACGTGGCCTGCTGCCGCCCAGCGAGTTCGTGCCGCTGGCCGAGCAGAGCGGGTTGATCGTGCCGCTGGGCTACTGGGTGATCTCCCGTGCGCTGAGCGATATGCAGGCCTTGCGCGAGCGCGGCCTGACGCCGCTGCACATGGCTGTGAACCTGAGCTTCCGTCAGTTCCAGGACAGCCAGTTGCTGGCCACCCTGAGCCGGCTGATCGTCGAGCATGGCGTCGATGCGCGCTGGCTGGAATTCGAGTTGACCGAAACGGCGGTGATGCGCCGCAACGAGCTGGTGCGCCAGACCATGGATGCCCTCGGGCGCCTCGGTGTGCGTTTCTCGCTGGATGACTTCGGCACGGGCTTCTCCTCGTTCGTGCACCTCAACAGCCTGCCGATCACCCTGCTCAAGGTCGACCGCAGTTTCGTCGGCGGCATGGAGCAGCGCGAAGAAAATCGCAAGCTGGTGCACGCGATGATCAACCTGGCGCACAACCTCAACCTGGAGGTGGTGGCCGAAGGGGTCGAGAGCGAGGAGCAGATGGCGTTGCTGCGTGAGTTCGGCTGTGACCAGGTGCAAGGCTTCCTGGTCAGCCGGCCGCTGCCGGTGGCGGAGTTGATCGAGTACCTGTTGCAGGCCTCGGAGCCCAAGTTGGCGGAAGTCCTCTAGGGCCCCTTCGCGGGGCAAGCCCGCTCCCACGCTCGGCCGTGGGAGCGGGCTTGCCCCGCGATCAGGCCGAAACTGCGGCGTTCACACCTGCGCCACGGCCAATCATCCGTTTCATCCGCCATTCAAAGGCAAACGTCAGCGCCACCGACGCACACGCCAGCCCCAATGCCAGCCCCCACCAGATCCCCGGCGCCCCACCGCCGAGAGTGAAGGCGAACAACCAGGCACTCGGCGCCCCCACCAGCCAGTAGCACACCGCACCGATCAGGAAGGTGGTCCGGGCATCCTTCAAGCCACGGATCGAGCCCATGGCGATGGTCTGCACGCCGTCGAACAGCTCGAACCAGGCCGCCACCATCACCAGTTGCACCGCCAGCTGGAATATCGGCGCAAAGGCCGGGTCGTCACGGTTCACCAGCAAGCCCACCAGGTTGTCCGGCAGCAACAGGAACAGCGCGGCAAAGCCAAGCATCAGCGAGGCACCGAAACCGATCCCGACACGCCCGGCACTGCGCGCCGCCAGCAAGTTGCCGGCGCCGTAGTACAGGCCGACGCGCATGGTCACCGCATACGAAAGCCCAGTCGGCACCATGAACGCGGTCGAGACGATCTGCAGGGCGATCTGGTGTGCCGCAAGCTCGGTGCTGCCAAGCACGCCCATGCACAGCGCGGCGAAGGCGAACAGCCCGACCTCGACCATGTAGGTGCCGCCGATCGGCAGGCCCAGGCGCCACAGCTCGCGCAGCGCCGGCAGCGAAGGGCGCATCAGGCCCTTGCGCAGCGGGTAGGCGGCATAGGCCTTGTGCCAGCGGATGTACAGCGCCAAGGCGATGGCCATGCCCATCGACACCAGCGCAGTGACCAGGCCGATGCCCATCAGGCCCAGCTTGGGCAGGCCGAACATGCCCTCGATCAGCGCATGGTTGAGCAGGTAGTTGAGCACCGTGCCCACCAGGCTGATGACCATCACCGGCGTGGAGCGCCCCAGCGCACTGGTGAAGCCGCGCAGGGCCATGAACGTCAGGTAGCCGGGCAGGGCCAGCGGCAACAGGGTGAGGAACTGCATGGCCGCGTCGACGTTCTCCGGCCGCTGGCCGAACAGCAGCAGCGCCGGCTTGAGGTTCCACAGCACCAGCGCTGCCGCCAGCGCCAGGCCCCAGGCCAGCCACAGGCCACTCTGGGCCAGGCGGGTGGCGCCTTCGATGTCGTTGGCGCCCTTGCGGATCGCCACCAGGGTACCGACCGCGGCGATTATCCCCAGGCAGAAGATCGACACGAACGAATAGCTCGCCGCCCCCAGCCCGCCACCGGCCAGCGCCTGCGGGCTGATGCGGGCCATCATAAGGGTGTCGGTGAGCACCATCAGCATGTGCGCCAACTGCGAGGCGATCAGCGGCCCGGCCAGGCGCAGCAAAGCCTTGAGTTCGGTGGTGGGCGCGACGTGCATGGGCTTGTCCTTGTGGGTGATGCAATGAGCGAGCGGTCGATTCTGAGGCTTCGGTCAGCTTTGCACAAAAGGATAAAAGCGATCATTGCCATGAGTCTGACTCATGTATGTATGATCCAGTGCACTGCCTCCACGGCCCCGCATGCCAGGTACGCCATGTCCCGTCAGCTCCCTCCGCTGTATGCGCTGCGCGCATTCGAAGCCGCCGCGCGGCTGAGCTCATTCACCCGCGCCGGTGTCGAACTGTCGATTACCCAGAGTGCGGTCAGCCGGCATATCCGCACGCTGGAAGAGCACTTCGCCTGCCGCCTGTTCGTGCGCAGCGGCCGTAGCCTGCAACTGACCGAGGCCGCGCGGATGCTGCTGCCCGGCGTGCGCGACGGCTTCGCCGCGCTGGAGCGAGCCTGCGAAACTTTGCGCGGTGAAGATGACATCCTGCGCATGAAGGCGCCGTCTACCCTGACCATGCGCTGGCTGCTGGCGCGCCTGAGCCGCTTTCGCCACCTGCAGCCGGGCAACGAAGTGCAACTGACCAGCGCCTGGATGGACGTCGACCACGTGGATTTCAACCAGGAGCCGTTCGACTGCGCGGTGCTGCTCAGCGACGGTAACTTTCCGGCCGACTGGGAGGTACGCCGGCTGTTCAGCGAGCTGCTGATCCCGGTGGGGGCGCCGGACCTGCTCGACGATGCGCCCTGGGATGAGCGCCGGCTGGCCGGCATCGAACTGCTGCACCCCACCCCCGACAAGCGTGATTGGCGTGCCTGGCTGGCGCGCATGGGGCTCACCGACAAGGTGTCGCTCAAGGGTGGTCAGGTGTTCGACACCCTGGAGCTGGGCATGATCGCGGCTGCCCGGGGCTACGGGATCTCCATGGGCGATCTGCTGATGGTGGCCGAGGATGTGGCCCAGCGGCGCCTGAGCCTGCCCTGGCCGACGGCGGTGGCCAGCGGGCTGGATTATTACCTGGTGTGGCCCAGGACCCGGCCGGGGGGCGAGCGGTTACGCAGGTTGAGCGGTTTCTTGCAGGAGGAGGCGGTGGGGATGGACTTGCCGGATGTGCAGATACTTCCGGCGCAGGTGTAACAACCATCGCGGGGCAAGCCCGCTCCCACAGGGATCGCGCCAGCTTCCAAAAAATGAGCAAGACAGTTGCTCCTACAGGCTGCGTGGGAGCGGGCTTGCCCCGCGATTGGCGGCTGCCGCGATACCTTGCGCAAAACGTTTGCGAATACCCCGGCCCGACACTCAAGTATTCCCCCGCGACGCCGATCCACTGGCACCAGCGTCCCGGAAGAGGGCGCGATTCCCCCGTCGACAGGAAGCGGGTGGTCAGCGTGATCAGGACGATCCCGGCCTCTTGCCAGGAGCTCACCCATGTCTCAACCGCGTGCCCGTATCGCCTCGCAGCTCGGTATCGCCCTCGCCATCGTGCTGGCGCTGGTGATCACCGGCAGTACTCTGTTCGCCCTGCGTTCGCTGGACGACGCCAACCTCACCACCCGCCAGGCCCACCTGGGCAGCGAAGCGCGGCTGCTGGCCGACCAGCTGGACACCTTCCACGGCTCGCTCAGGGACAACACCCAGCGCCTCAGCGGGCTGTTCGAGCGCCGCTTCGCCACGGGCCTGGCCCTGCATGCGGGCGAGACGGTCAGCGTGGCCGGGGTCGCCACCCCGGCGCTGTACCTGGGCGAACACTTGCTGAACAACGATTTCCGTCAGGTCGACGAGTTCCAGCAGATGACCGCGGGGGTTGCCACCCTGTTCGTGCGCAGCGGCGATGACTTCGTGCGCATCAGCACCTCGCTGACCAAACAGGACGGCAGCCGCGCCATCGGCACCCAGCTCGACCGCCAGCACCCGGCCTACGCCAAGTTGATGGCCGGGCAGACCTACGTCGGCCGCGCCGTGCTGTTCGAGCGCAACTACATGACCCGCTACGTGCCGGTCAGTGACGGCAGCGGTCGGGTGATCGCGGTGCTGTTCGTCGGCTTCGACTACACCGACGCGCAAAACGCCCAGTTCGCCAACCTCAAGCGCTTCCGCATCGGCCAGACCGGCTCGCTGGCGCTGCTCGACGAGCAGGGCAAGTGGCTGGTGCCGCCGGCCGAGGTGCGTGACGGCGAGGCTGCGGCCCAGGCCATCAAAGGCCTCAAGGCCGGCGAAGGGCGCTTCTGGGAGAGCGCCGGCGTGCCGCAGTTCAGCGTCGCCATGCCGTTCGCCGAGGGCCCCTGGACCGTGGTGGCGAGCATGCCGCAGGCAGAAATCCGCGAGGTGACCTGGAGTGTCGGCCTGCGCCTGGCCATCGGCAGCCTGCTGGCCATGTTGCTGGCCGTGGTCGCCACGCTGTGGCTGCTACGCCGCAAGTTGCGCCCACTGGGTGACCTGGTGCGCCAGGCCGAGGCGCTGGGGGCCGGCAACCTCGATGCCCGCCTGAGCGTCACCAGCCATGACGAGATCGGCCAGCTGGCGCGCGGGTTCAACCAGATGGCCGATGCCCTGGCGACCATGGTCGAGCATATCCGCGAGGCCTCGGAGCAAGTCAGCGGCCGCGCCCGTTCGCTGTCGGGCCTGTCGTCCGGTGCCTGCGAGGGCATGGACCAGCAGTCCGGCGAGATCACCAGCATGGCCGGCGCGGTGGAAGAGTTCAGCGCCACCTCGATGAACATTGCCGACAACATGGCCGGCACCGAGCGCATGGCCCGCGACAACGCCCAGCAGACCCGCATCGGCCGCAATGCCATGGACGAAGCCTCGGCCTCGCTCAAGCAGATTGCCCAGGCGTTGGGCGGTACCGCGACGGTGATGGATACCCTGGGTGCCCGTTCCCAGGAGATCGGCGGCATCGTCGGGGTGATCACCGCGATCGCCGAACAGACCAACCTGCTGGCGCTCAACGCCGCCATCGAGGCGGCACGCGCCGGCGAGCAGGGCCGTGGCTTTGCCGTGGTGGCCGACGAGGTGCGTGGCCTGGCTGCGCGTACCCGTCAGGCCACCGATGAGATCTCTGGCATGATCGCCAGCATCCAGCAGCAGACCGGCCATGCCATCAGCACCCTGGAGCAGGGCAACCAGCTGATGCAGGAAGGTCTGGCGCGCAATGACAAGGTGGCCGAGGCCCTGGCGCGCATCGACGAGCAGAGCCGTACGGCGGGTGAGCAGTTCGCGGTGATCAGCACGGCGACCCAGGAGCAGAGCAGCACCGCGACGGTGCTCAGCCGGAATCTGCAGAGCATTGCCCAGGCCAACAGCGAGCAGCGTGATGTGGCCAATGAACTGGCCAATACCGCCCGCGAGCTGGAAGGGTTGGCGGGGCAGTTGAGGCAGGAAGTGGATCGGTTCCGCGTCCGACGCTGAAGCCATCGCGGGGCAAGCCCGCTCCCACGCAGTGGACTGCCCCCAAGAAGTTGGACACCAATCCAGCCCTTGGGGGTAGTCCACAGGCCTGAGTGCACTTGTGGGAGCGGCGGTGCGCCGATGCGACTTGCCCCGCGATGCATTCTGAAGCCTTACATCGAGCCCAGATCCAACGCCTGCGCACACGCCTGCAACGACCGCCGCTCGCTCTGCGCATACAACCCCAGCTCATCCTCCACCTTGAGCCCCAGCGCCGCCTCGAAGGCCTCGCGGTTGGCATTGCTGCCGTACTCGGCCTGGCCCTCGTCGCCCAGGTTGGACTGGAAGATCCCCGCCGCACTCACCGGCAGGAAATCCTCGTACACCAGCGCCTCGTAATGCACATGGCCAGCGTCGATCAGCCCTTGCAGGGTGGTCGGGCGATCCGCCTGATCGCGTGCGGCCAGGCCCTTCTCGGTCGCGAAGTAGCGGAAGTACGCCAGCCCCTGCTCGCGCATCTGCGCCAGGTCATCCGGGAACTCGGCAAACTGCGCCTCCAGCAGCGCCTTGTAGCGTTCGGCATTGGCCTCGGCCGGTACGCCGCCCAGGGCGGCGCGGGTGGCGTCGAGCAGGCGGTCGTACAGCTGGCGGCCCTTGGGCGTCAGCGCCGCGCCGCGCTGTTCGATCTCGCCGAAGCGCGCGGTGTGGCTGCCCTGGGCATCGCTGAAGGCGACCTTTTCCTGCAAGGCCTTGAAGCTGGTCTGCCGCAACAAGATCGGCTGGCGACGGGTGGGCGGGCCTTCGACCACGGCTTTGGGCGGGATGCCCTTGGCCGGCATGCCGACCTGGATCGCGTCGATGTCCAGGGTGCGTGGGGTCAGGTGATTGATGTGCGGGCCCTTGAATGCCACCACGTCGGCGATCAGGCGGTGCTGATCATGCAACTGCTGGTACTGCTCGGCGGTGACCGTGGCCTCCTGGTGCCAGCGGAAGGTGTGCAGGGCTTCGTTGACGAAGCGCTCGGCGTCGCTCGCGTTCAGGCCGCCGTCGCGTTCGCACTGGGCAATCAGCTCCAGCGCTCGCGGGGTGAAGATCTGCCGTTGGCTGAGGATGCCCTGGGCCAGTTCACGCAATTGCGGGTTGTCGATCAGCTCCAGGCGCAGCAGCGAGGTGAATACGCGGAACGGGCTGACGTGCAGCGACTGCTCGTGCACCGCGCGAAAGGCGGTGGAATGCACCGGCACACCGGCCGAACTGAGGTCGTAGTAGCCGACCGGGTGCATGCCCATCACCGCGAACAGCCGGGCGATGGTGGCGAGTTCTTCGGCGGTGCCGACACGGATGGCGCCGTGGCGCTCCTGGTCGAGGCGCTCGATCTCGCCGGTCCAGCGCAGGGCCTCGGCCACCTTGGGCTGCTCGGCCATGACTTGCTGGTTGATCTCGCTCACCAGCTCAAGCAGCGTGCCGTACAGGGGCACTTCCTGTTTGTACATGAGCGACATGGCGGCAGAGAACTGCGCGCGGATGCTGTCGGGGCTGACGAAATCGTGGGCGGGCATCGCAAGCTTCCTGGTTAGGTTCGGACGCTTACATGAAAGCTGGGAATGGAGTTGCCATACAAGCGAAAAAAAGTGGGTGTTTCATTCCTTTTTTGATCGACCTGAGGGCCCTATCGCGGGGCAAGCCCGCTCCCACGGTTCATGCGTGGGAGCGGGCTTGCCCCGCGATGGCTTCAGAGCTGCTCGCGCACCCACTCCACCAAAGCCCGCACCTTCGGCACCTCCGCCGCATGCTCGGCATACGCCAGGTAATGCGCGCCATTGCTCTTCATCGCATGGTCCCAGGCCAGCACCAGGCTGCCCTCGGCCAGCTCCCTGGCCACCAGATAGCGCGGCACCAGCGCCACCCCACAACCCGACTGCGCCGCGCTCAACGCCATATAGAACGTATCGAAACGCGGTCCGTGGTAGCTGTTGTCGGTGTGCAGCCCCTGTTCCAGGAACCACTCATGCCACGCCTCCGGGCGTGAGGCGCTCTGCAGCAGCACCAGGTCCGTCAGCGCACCCGCGTCCGCCAGCGTGCGCCCCTGCAGCAACTCCGGCGCACACACCGCCACCACCTCCTCGCCGAACAGCTCCACGCAGGTCGCCCCCGGCCAAGTGCCTTGGCCGTAGAAGAACACCACGTCCGCCGACCCTTGCAGCAGGGCGAATGGCTCCATCTCGTTGCGGATGTCCAGGTGGATGTTCGGGTGGCGCTTGCCGAAACCCTTGAGGTGCGGGATCAGCCAGCGCACGCCAAAACTCGGCTGAGTGGCTACCTTGAGTACTTCGGTCTGGGTGCCGTAGGTCTGCACGTAGCGGCTGGACATGTCGACCTGGGTGAGGATCTTGTTCACCTCGGCCAGGTACAACGAGCCCGCGGGGGTGAGCTGCAGGCGCCGACGGATGCGCAGGAACAGGTGGTGGCGCAGCATCTCTTCCAGCTGCGCGACCTGCTTGCTGACCGCGCTCTGGGTCAGGTGCAGCTCTTCGGCCGCGCGGGTGAAGCTCAGGTGGCGCGCCGCAGCCTCGAAGCACTGCAGGGCGGTCATGGACGGTACCAGGCGTTTGGACATAGCGGTCTCTGCGGCTCGATTCATTACCTGTCGGAATGATATGCGGAATAAAGGTCGTTTGTTGCACTTGTGTAATCGGATTAATACTGACCCACGTCATTTTCCAACCCTTCACACGATGAAAGGAGAAGCACAATGGTTGCTGGATTGCTCGAGCGTCTTGGCGTTGCCGCCACGGCTTACACCCAGGGCGACTACCCTGTCCACACCCCGATCGACGGCAGCCAGATCGCCTCGGTGAAACTGCTCGGCAAAGCCGACACCATTGCCCGCATCGACCAGGCCCAGCAGGCCTTCGAAGCCTGGCGCAGCGTGCCGGCCCCGCGCCGTGGCGAGCTGGTGCGCCTGTTCGGTGAAGTGCTGCGCGAGCACAAGGCCGACCTCGGCGAGCTGGTCTCGATCGAAGCCGGCAAGATCACCCAGGAAGGCCTGGGCGAAGTGCAGGAAATGATCGACATCTGCGACTTCGCCGTCGGCCTGTCGCGCCAGCTGTACGGCCTGACCATCGCCTCCGAGCGCCCGGGCCACCACATGCGTGAATCCTGGCACCCGCTGGGTGTGGTCGGCGTGATCAGCGCCTTCAACTTCCCGGTCGCCGTGTGGGCGTGGAACACCGCGCTGGCCCTGGTGGCCGGTAACTCGGTGGTGTGGAAGCCGTCCGAGAAGACCCCGCTCACCGCCCTGGCCTGCCAGGCGCTGTTCGAAAAAGCCCTGAAAGCCTTCGGCGATGCGCCGGCCGGCCTGAGCCAGCTGGTGATTGGCGGGCGCGAAGCCGGTGAAGCCCTGGTCGACGACCCGCGCGTGCCGCTGGTCAGCGCCACCGGCAGCACCCGCATGGGCCGTGAAGTGGGCCCACGTGTGGCGGCACGCTTCGGCCGCAGCATCCTCGAACTGGGCGGCAACAACGCCATGATCCTCGCCCCGAGCGCAGACTTGGACCTGGCCGTGCGCGGCATCCTGTTCTCCGCCGTCGGCACCGCCGGCCAGCGCTGCACCACCCTGCGCCGCCTGATCGTGCACCGTTCGATCAAGGATGAAGTGGTTGCCCGGGTCAAGGCCGCCTACGCCAAGGTGCGCATCGGCGACCCGCGCAAGGACAACCTGGTCGGCCCGCTGATCGACAAGCTGTCGTTCGACGCCATGCAAGGCGCGCTGGCCAAGGCCCGCGACGAAGGCGGCCAGGTATTCGGTGGCGAGCGTCAGCTGGCCGAGCAGTACCCGAACGCCTACTACGTGACCCCGGCCATCGCCGAAATGCCGGCCCAGAGCGACGTGGTGCGCCACGAAACCTTCGCGCCGATTCTCTACGTGCTGGCCTACGACGACTTCGAAGAGGCCCTGCGCCTGAACAACGAAGTGCCACAGGGCCTGTCGTCGTGCATCTTCACCACCGATATTCGTGAGGCCGAGCGCTTCCAGAGTGCCTCGGGCAGCGACTGCGGCATCGCCAACGTCAACATCGGCACCAGCGGCGCCGAGATCGGCGGGGCGTTCGGTGGCGAGAAAGAGACCGGCGGTGGCCGTGAGTCCGGCTCCGATGCCTGGAAAGGCTACATGCGTCGCCAGACCAACACCGTGAACTACTCGCGCGAGTTGCCGCTGGCGCAGGGTATCGTGTTCGACTGAGTCAGCCTTCCAGGCATCGTGGGAGCGGGCTTGCCCCGCGATGGCGTCTGATCAGACAACGCCATCGCGGGGCAAGCCCGCTCCCACGTCGATTCATCCTGCAACAAGAATAAAATTTTGCTGGAGCCGGGCCATGTCCGAACTGCGTCAAGAATGTCTGTGGGAACACGTCACCCGGCCGACCGTCGCCGCCCAGGCCCTGGCCGGCGAGCACAAGGCCGATGTCTGCGTGATCGGCGGCGGCATCACCGGGCTGTCCGCGGCCATCCACCTGCTCGAACAGGGCAAGTCGGTGATCCTGCTGGAAGCCTGGAAGATCGGCCACGGCGGCTCCGGGCGCAACGTCGGCCTGGTCAACGCCGGCACCTGGATCCGTCCCGATGATGTCGAGGCCACCCTCGGCCACAAGCAAGGCAGCCGCCTGAACAAGGTGCTGGGCGAGGCGCCGGGCGAGGTGTTCGCCATGATCGAGCGCCTTGGCATCGACTGCCAGGCCCAGCACAAAGGCACCCTGCACATGGCGCACAACGCCACCGGCATCGCCGACCTCGAAGCCCGCCACCAGCAATGGTCGCGCCGTGGCGCCGACGTCGAGCTGCTGACCGGCGCGCAGTGCCAGGAATACTGCGGTACCGACAAGATTTCCGCCGCGCTGCTCGACCGCCGCGCCGGCACCATCAACCCCATGGGCTATACCCAGGGCCTGGCAGGCGCCGTGGCCCGCCTGGGCGGCAAGCTGTTCCAGCAGTCCGCTGTCGAGGGCCTGGAGCGCGACGGCGACGCCTGGCGGGTGAAGACCGCGCGCGGCGCGGTGCGCGCGGACAAGGTGGTGATTTCCACCGGCGCCTACACCGAAGGCGACTGGAGCAACCTGCAGAAGCAGTTCTTCCGTGGCTACTACTACCAGGTGGCCTCCAAGCCCTTGCACGGCGCCGCTGCCGACAAGGTCCTGCCCCATGGCCAGGGCTCGTGGGACACCCGCACCGTGCTCAGCAGCATCCGCCGCGACGACCAGGGCCGCCTGCTGCTCGGCAGCCTTGGCCGGGTCGACAACAAGCCGGCATGGTTCGTGCGCAGCTGGGCCGACCGCATCCAGAGCCACTACTACCCGGAGCTGGGCAAGGTCGAGTGGGAAATGCACTGGACCGGCTGCATCGACTTCACCCCCGACCACCTGATGCGTCTGTTCGAGCCGGCGCCGGGGCTGGTGGCGGTGACTGGCTACAACGGCCGTGGCAACACCACCGGCACGGTGATCGGCCGGGCGTTCGCCGAGTTCTTGCTCAAGGACGAGCCGGACAGCCTGCCGATTCCGTTCTCGCCAATGAAACCGGTGAGTGCGCCGTCGCTGCGCACGGCGTTCTATGAGTCGGGGTTCTCGCTGTATCACGCCGGGCAGTGCCTGCGCGTGGTGCTGTAACCCGCCCTCAGGGTTGCCCAACGACAAAAAGCCGCGTCCCCAGGGGGCGCGGCTTTTTGTCGTTGGGCGGGGTCAGCTGAGCAGGTTCTTCACATTGTTCATCGCCTCATCGGCAAAGCCCTGCAGGAACGCCTGGAAGCCTGGCAGCGCCTCGGGCCCGCCTTGCTGGGGTTCGGCCTGGATGGTCCAGGTGGCGCGGCTGTGGCCGCCATCGAGCGCCTCCACGGCCATCGCCGCCCACAGGTTGCCGATGTTCAGGCTGGTGTAGATCAGGCTCCAGGTCATGTGCATGGCCTGCTCGTCACGCGAGTTGAGCTGTTCGATCACCACGTTGCCGTCCTTGAACAGCTTCTTGCGTACCGAACGCACGCCGCTGCCGGTCATGTCGATGTGCGCCAGCGCGGGGATGAACACCGGGAAGCCGGCGAAGTTGCCGACGATGTTCCAGACGCTGGCGGCGGGCGCGGCGATGTCGACGCTGGACACCACCCGGCAGCCTTCGGGGTTGCGGATCAGGGTATCGGGCTTGAGTGCTTGCATGTGGTATTGCTCCGGTTGTGGGTGAAGGTCAGATAAAGCCGATGTCGGCCAGGTAGCGGCAGCCACGGCGCAGCAGCGCCGGGCTCTTGCTCGGGTAATGGCTGCCCATGCGCCGCACACCGGCGCGGGCGTTGTCGTGGGCGATGCCGCCGATGTCGCCGATGTCTTCGCCGAAGCCGTCCAGGTAGAAACCGAGGACGTCATACAGCGCGTTGTCGCGGTCGATCCGGCGCAGGCGCTGTTGCCAGTGCTCGACGCTGACCAGCTCGAAGGCATGGCCCTGTTCGCGGAACGACGCCAGGTAATCGCTCCAGCGCAGCGGCTCGGGGTTGTGCAGGTTGAACACGCATTCGCCGGGCTGGTGGCGGCTGCTGTGGAAGGCGATGAAACGGGCGAGGAAGTCCACCGGCATCAGGTCGAAATCGATCTCCAGGCGCGGCACCTGGCCCAGCTGCAGCGAACCCTTGAGCATCAGCATCAGGCGGTTGCTGTGGGGCTGGCAGACGCCGGTGCGGCTGTCGAAGGTGATGTTGCCGGGGCGGAACAGGTTGACCCACACTCCTTGCGCGCGGGCGCGCTGCAGGATGCGTTCGCCGACCCATTTGCTCAGGTTGTAGCCGTTGCGGATGTACAGCGGCGGTGTCGCCGCAGGCTCGGCCTCGAGCACCTGGCCGGCGTTGTCCACGGCACTGCAGGCGGACAGGGTCGAGACGAAGTTGAAGATTTTCTTGCGCCGGCCCTCGCACAACTGCAGGCATTCGAACAGCGGCTCGATGTTGTCGGCGGCCAGCGCCTGGTAGTCGAGCACATGGTTGACCTGCGCTGCGTTGTGCAGCAGCGCGCCGTAGTGTGCGTCCAGGTAGTCGTAGTCGGCCTGGGCCAGCCCCAGGCGCGGCTGGCGCAGGTCGGCTTCGAACACCCGCACGCGGGCCATGTCCAGCGCCAGCTGGTTGTCATGCAGAGCCTGGGCGAATCGTTGCTCAGCCGTGAGGCCGTCGCCGCGGCGCACCAGGCAGGCCACTTCGGTGGCGCCCCAATCCAGCAGCGCCTCGACCAGGTGCACGCCGACGAAGCTGTTGGCGCCGGTGACGATCACCTTGTGCACATCGCCCAGCTGTTCCACCGGCAGCACCCGCAGGCCCAGTTCGCGCAGCGCATCCTGTTCCGGGCGGGCCAGCGGGTCCTGCTGCACGGCCTCGACACCGTCGAGCAGCGCCCCCAGGCGTTGCACGGTCGGTTGCTCGATGAAGCGGTTGATCGCCACCCCCTGGCCGAAGCGCTCACGCACTTCCAGCAGCAGGCGCGACAGCAGGATCGAGTGGCCCCCCAGGTTGAAGAAGCTGTCGTCGATGGCGATATCTGCCTGGGGCAGTTCCAGCAGTTCGCTCCACACCTCGCGCAACTGATGCTCGGTGGCGGTCTGCGGTTGCAGGTGCTGCTGCGCCGCCAAGGCCAGTGGCCGCAACAGCAGGGCCTGGCGGTCGACCTTGCCATTGGCGGTGTAGGGCATCTGCTCCAGCACCTGGTAGAACATCGGGCGCATGTAGTCGGGCAGGCTGCTTTCGGCGTGCTCGCGCAACCGCGCCTGGGCGTCGGCGTCTTGCGGGTGGGCGAGGAAGGCCAGCACCCGCCGCTGGGGGTCGATCACCACCGCCACCTGGGCGAACAGGCGGGCGTCGCGCAGGCAATGCTCGATCTCCTCGGGCTCCACGCGAAAGCCGCGGATCTTCACCTGGTTGTCGCGTCGCCCGCACAGCTCGATGCCCTGGGCGGTCCATTTGCCGATGTCACCGGTGCGGTAAGCCCTGAGCGAGCGGCCATCGGGCAGGCTCAGTTCGACGAAGCGCTCGGCCGTCAGCAGCGGATTGTTCAGGTAACCCAGGCCGACGCCGGGCCCGGCGATGTACAGCTCGCCGGGGGTCTGCTCCAGCACCGGGCGCAGGGCTTCATCGAGGATCAGCACCTGGGTGTTGGCGATCGGCCGGCCGAGGTTGCGGTTGCTGTCCTCCGGCGTCATTACCCGCGTGGTGGCCAGCACCGTGGTTTCGGTCGGGCCGTAGATGTTGTGCATCCGGCATTGCCCGGCCAGCCGCGCGATCACCTCGGGCTCGCACACATCGCCCCCGGTGATCAGGTGCTGCAGGCCCAGTTGTTGGTCACGCGGCAGGATGCTCAGCAGGGCCGGCGGCAGGAACGCATGGGTGATTTCCTGGCTGTGGATAAGTGCCAGCAGTTGCTGCGGGTCGCGGCGCTGGTCTTCGCTGGGCAGCACCAGTTCGGCACCGCAGGCGAAGGTTGGCAGGATGTCCAGCAAGGAGGCGTCGAAGCCGATGGTGGAAAACTGCAGTACCCGGCTGTACCGCTCCAGTGCCACGTGCTCGCGATACCAGGCCATGAAATGCATCAGGTTGCCCTGGCTGAGCAGCACGCCTTTCGGCTGGCCGGTGGTGCCGGAGGTGTAGATCGCCACGCAGGCTTGCCCGACGTGCGCTTCGCGCAGTACCAGGCTCGGCAGCGCAGGGCCCTGCAACGGCGCTATGTCACGTACGTCCAGTTGGGCGATGGCGGCAGGCAGCTGGCCGTCATGCAGCAGCACGCAGGCGCCGGCATCGTCGAGGATGCGTTGGCGTCGCGCCGCGGGCGTGGCCGGGTCCAGCGGCAGGTAGATGGCGGCGCAACCCAATACCGCCAGCAGGCTGGCGTAGAGCTCGGGCGACTTGCCCATGCACACCGCCACCACCGGCGGGGACGTGTCAGTGCCGTCCAGCAGCGGAAGCAGGGCTTGCTGGATGGCGGCTGTGCGGGCGTGCAGCTAGCGATAGTTGTGGCGCTGGCCAGCGTAATGCAAGGCCGGGGATGCGGCGTGCCGGCGCAGGCTCTGCTCCAGCTGCCCGACCAGGCTGTCCTGGGCGCGCTCCAGCAGGTCGGCACGCAGCGCGCGGTTGAACGGGTGCCGGTAGGCCAACGCCTCCAGCCAGCCCAGGCCGTGCTCGTGTTCGCCAGCGCCGGGGCTGACCGCCGGCGCCTCCTGCAGGTACTGCGGGTTGCGGGCAAAGCGGGTGACGTGCAGGGCCAGTTGATCGCACAGGGCCTGCAAGGTGTCCTGGTGCAGTTGCTGGCCATTGCCCGAATCCGGCGCTTGTACTTCCAGCCTGTCGATCAGGCGTTGGGCACTGGCGCTGCCGCACCAGCACAGGGTTTCCAGGTGCGGCAAGGTTTCGCCCAAGCGGGCGCCCAGGCGCAGCCTGAGCAAGGGCGTGCTGCCCAGTGCCTGCCAGTCGCCGCTGGCCAGGGCCAGGCTGCCGTCGTCCACCACCAATGCAGTGGCGGGCGACAGCTCCCGGCGCAGGGCCTGCGCGCTGTCCGCTGTGGTGGTGCCATGGCCATGTTCGTCGAGCAGGTGGGCAAAGGCGCCGATGGCGGGGCTGGTGCCCACCAGGAGTATGTCGAGGCGTCTCATGATCGGGTCCTCAGGGCAAGTAGTCGCGCAGCGCGTCCTGCACGCAGGCCGACTCGAGCATCGAGCTGCTGCGCAGGAAACGCAGGATGTTGCCCAGCAGCGGGTGCTGGTGGTTGATCGGGTAGGCCAGGCCCCGAGCCTCCTCGCGCAGGGCTTCGCGCACCGCCTCGTCCACCGGCAGCGCGGCGATCAGGGCGAAGTCGAAGGCCTGCTGGATGTCGTTGGTCAGGTACTGGCCGAGGAACACCGGCAGTACCTTGGCGATCGCTTGCCGGTCGGCCTCTGGCGCGGCCTGCCAGTAGATCCGTGTGAGGCGAGCCCAGAAGCTCGAATGGCGGCCTTCGTCGAGCAGGTGGTCGGCCATCAGCCCCTTGACCGATGGCTTGACCGAATCATCCCGGGCGAACGCCGCGACATCGTCGGTCAGGGTGTTCTCGGCGATGCCCACGCACACCAGCTCAAGCGCGTCGCGCAACGCTTCGGGCACCTGCTCCAGGGCCGCCGGGATGGCCCGGCTGAGCTCGATTTCCTGGGGCAGGGCGAGCGGCGCGATGCCGGTCAGGGCGATGGTCTGCTGCAGGAAGTCCATGGCCACCAGGGCGTGGTAGTCCTCGTCGACCACCACGGTCATCGCGTCGTAGCGGCAGGCGAACGGGAAGCGCACGGCGAAGCGATCCTTGGCGATGCGCCGGGCGGTGCGGTCGACGATCTCGGTCTCGAAGATCACCACGTCGTTGATGAACTTGTAGAGGCTCTGCACCAGCACGAAATCGCGCAACTGCGGGCATTCGCGCTGGAAGGCGGCACCCAGCACCAGCGGCTGGCGGCTCAGGGGGTAGATCAGGCGCTGGTCGTCCTCCACCTGGCGCCGGGGCCGGGTGCGGATAGTCGCGCGCGCCTCCCAGGCATCGGCGAAGGAGCGGTAGTCCACGGCGTTCATGGGCTGACCTCGGCGACCGGTGCCTGCAGCGCGGCGCGCAGGCGATCCCACAGGGCCATGCGGCTTTCCACGGCGGCGATGGCGGCGGCATAGACCTCTTCCTGGCGCACCGGGTCGTGCTCGACCAGGCGGGCCAGCAACTGCTCGGCGGCGGGGCCGTGGTCCTCGGAGTCGACTTCGATGTGGCGCTGCAGGTAGTAACGGAAGGTCGGGGCCTGTTCGTTGCCAATGCCCCACTCGTCGAGGATCTGCTGGAACATGGTCGGGATGACGCTTTCCCGGCCATGCAGGAAGGACGCGGCCACACGGTGGGCAGGCGCATGCAGGGCCACTTCGAGGGTATCGCGCACGAAACGCTGCGCGGCGTCGCTGGCTTCGCAACGCACCAGGGCGCTGAGCGCATCGACGCCTTGCTGCTGCAGGCTGATGAAGCGCTCGATGGCCTGGGTGTTGGCGCCGACCTCGCGCATGGCGTCCAGGTACAGCTCGAAATGGCTGTAATGGCCGTGGTCGAGGCGGTCGTCCGACTCCTCGCCGAGCACGATCTCGTTGATCAGCCGTGCGGCGGCCGGGTCGGCAGGGGGCAGCCAGGGCAGGCTGACGCAGGTCAGTTCCTGCTGCAGGCGCTTGGTCAGCGACATGAAGTCCCATACCGCGAATACATGGGTTTCCATGAAGCGTCGCAAGGTCGCCAGCGAGTCGATCTCAGAAAACAGCGGGTGCTGGGAAAGTACATATTTTTTTTGGTCGAGTGTGCGCTTCAATGTGCTCATGGAGGCTCCATTGGTTGTAGGTTTAAGTGTGGCAAGTTGTCGGCGCTCACTATATTCAGGGCGAGCAAGTGCCCCGAACAAAGTTTCGCTGCAGATCAATAAGCCCAGGCCGCATGGGTTGTTGCGGGCTGCTGTTCACGGTTGCCTCCGCGCTTTTGCTCGGGGCGAGACAGAACTTAAAACAATGACAAAGTTTGCTGCAATTGTTTTTTTAATTATTTTAAAGTTTGAGAATTTACAAGTTGAGTGGGTGCGTTAAAACTTATTCGGAAGTTTTAATTTGGCAATAAGTGCTCCTTCCGATAATTAACTATCAGAAAAACAAACAAGGAGTGAATGCTTCACTCGGAGCACTGATGAATGGGTGTTGAAGACGTTGAACTGTTAAGGGGCGGCTGATCGTGCTGCGGCCCTGGCCCCGGTGGCAGGCTCCTTCTGCGGGTGGAAGTGGCTGCGGGCGGCCAGGTCCGCTTGAAGATCAACGGCCGCTGCAGTGTGTAGAGTGTGCTCAAAAGGCTGGCGCCGCCATGGTCTGCGAAGGACCGGGCGTTGCAGGTGCCGAGATAACGGGCGTGAAAACAGGTGGTGTCAGGCGAAACAGAGAAGCCCAAGGTGGGCATTGAGGATGTTGATCAGGCGTTGGTCGCCTGGCCAACTTTGGGCCGGCAGCTCGACAAGCTCGAGCTCCCGGTGGGCAAGGCGCTGCCAGCCAAGCATGGCGGCTAGCGTGTCGGGGGGATAGAACGCGGTCACCGGCACCTGCAGGTGCTCGGTTTGGACTCCCTCGGTGGCTTCAGGGCTGTCACAGCTGGATACAAACAAGCGACGGGTTTGCCCTGGGTTGCTGCGCTGTGCCAGGTAGGCCAGGGCCAGCGCCAGGTGTGTGGCTTCATCCTGGGCAAACAGGGCGTGGGGGTGAGCCAGGAAGGGTTGCAGCCGGCTGGCCAGGGTGCGGGCGAGCATAGGGAGGGACTGTGGAGCGTAGGGCCCATCGGCGTGCGCAGTGGCGCTGATGTCGACGGCGACCAGTTCGATGGGGTCGCTCAAGGCACGGGACCAGGTGCGGTACTGGATCAGCTGCTGGCGCTTGCTGGCCAGGCAGATCAGGCGAATGCCGGGTAGCTGCGCGGGAGCTCTTGCCTGTGGGGTGTGCTCGTGCACGGGCGTTCCTCTTGCCGGACAACTGCCGCAGTATCAGCCGGCAGTTTGCCTGTCGAGGTACTTCCTGATGGTCCGGGAGGCATTGTTCAGGTGCGCTTCGAGCAGCTTGACCGCTTCGTCCACCAGCTTGTCGCTGGCGGCATCGGTCAGGGCGATGTGATCGTCCTGGGTGAGCTTGCCGAGCCCCATGGAGGACAGGTGGAAACGCAGGAAGCGTTCTTCTTCGTTGAGCTCGATTTCAATCAGGCGCAGCAGCTTCTGGTTCCCCGCCTTGCTGTAGAGCGTCATGTGGAACAGCCGGTTGAGGCGGCCGATCTCGGCGTGGCGGGTTTCGTTTTCCAGCTGCTGGATGTAACCCCGGGCCTGGGCAATGTCATCGGCGTCGAGCAACGGGATCGACTGGCGCAGGGCCTCGGTCTCCAGGAGTACGCGCAAGGCGTAGGTGTCCACGGCGTCCTCGCCGATCAGCGGTGCGACCACAGCGCCCTTGTGCATCACCACTTGCAGCAGCGATTGCGCTTCGAGCTGGCGCAAGGCTTCGCGTACCGGCATGCGGCTGACGCCGAACAACGAGGCCAGTTCCTGTTGGCGCAAGGCGGTGCCTGGGGGCAGGCGCCCATCGAGGATGGCGCTGCGCAGGCGTTCTTCGATCACACTGCGGGCCAGGTGCGCCGGGACTTGCTCGCTGCCCAGTACGGTGCTCAGGAGTTTGCTTTTCTCAGCCACGCGGGGTTTGCCTCGGCAACATGAAGATTGGATCCAATAACCCTAGTGAGGGAACGGGGGTCTTGTCAAACCGCTTGCTTGGCGAGGCCTGCAGCCGGTGAAGGAATGCGGCTATCGTGAAGCAAGTCGCCGGCCTTGGGAAGTCGGCGAAAAGGCCGCAAGTTGTACGAAGCGGGTTAGCCGACGGCTGGCAAACGGGCCATAACCTGCCATTGTCTTTTGCCATGCCTGCCCGCACCATCGCGGCTTCCAACTGATTCTGAACGGGTGTTCGCAGTGGCGATACCTTGGGTCATTACAAGGACTGTACGCCGAATCGGTGCTGCCGCACTGCTGGCCTGCCTGTTGCTGGGCGCTTCGCAGGCGGACTGGGACTTCGCGCAGATCAGCAGCCGTGCCCAGGCCCTCTACGGCCCCCTTGGCGCAGGCCAGGGGCGCATCGATGCCTGGCAGCGCCTGCTGGCGACCCACCAGCAGGGCAGCGAGCTGGAGCGGTTGCAGGCGGTCAACCTGTTCTTCAACACGCAGCTGCGCTATGTCGAGGATATCGACCTGTGGCGCGAAGTGGACTATTGGGCCACGCCGGTCCAGTCGCTGATCAAGGGCGCCGGCGACTGCGAGGACTACGCCGTCGCCAAGTACTTCAGCCTGCGGCGCCTGGGCATTCCCGCCGACAAACTGCGCATCACCTACGTCAAGGCCCTGAGCCAGAACCGGGCACACATGGTCCTGACCTATTATTCAAGCCCACAGGCCCAGCCACTGGTGCTTGACAGCCTGATGAACGCGATCAAGCCGGCCAGCCAGCGTACTGACCTGTTGCCGGTGTACGCTTTCAACGGCGAGGGCTTGTGGCTGACGGGGGCGGGCGGCAACAAGAAGGTCGGCGATACCAAGCGCCTGTCGCGCTGGCAGGGGTTGCTGAAGAAAATGCAGGCCGAAGGGTTCCCGGCCGAGCCGGTTTATTGAAGGAGCACAGATGTCATTGTTCAAACAATTGCTGCTTGCCATTTGCCTGCTCCTGGTGGTCGCCTTCAGCGGCAGTTTCATGGTCAGCCTGGAGAGTTCGCGCAGCCAGTACATCAACCAGCTGCGTGCCCACGCCCAGGATGCCGCGACCGCCTTGGCGCTGGCGCTGACGCCGAACATCGACGACCCGGCAATGGTCGAGCTGATGGTCAGCTCGATTTTCGACAGCGGTTATTACGCCAGCATCAAGGTCATCGAGCAGGGCTCCAACGCCGTGCTGGTCGAGCGCCACGCCGTACCCGACAGCGCAGGTGTACCGGCCTGGTTCATCCGGCTGGCCAACCTGGAGCCGGCCGGTGGCGATGCAATCGTCAGCCGGGGCTGGCAGCAGGCTGCTCGGGTCGAGGTGATCAGCCATCCAATGTTCGCCCTGGCCAAGCTCTGGCAGAGCGCCCTGGGCAGCCTGGGCTGGCTGTTGCTGTGCGGCGTGCTGAGCGCGGTGCTTGGCGCGCTGTTGCTGCGTCGCCAGTTGCGGCCGCTGGATTACATGGTGGCGCAGTCCCACGCCATTGCCCGGCGCGAATTCCTCAGCCTGCCAGAGCTGCCGCGCACGCCCGAGCTGCGCCGGGTGGTGCAGGCGATGAACCAGATGGTCGAAAAGCTCGAAGCCTTGTTCCGCGAGCAGGCCGAGCGCAGCGAGCAGTTGCGCAACGAGGCCTACCAGGACAGCCTCACGGGCCTGGCCAACCGCCAATACTTCGAGATGCAGCTCAGCGCCCAGGTCAGCAACCTGGAGGAGGCCCGCGCCGGTTACCTGCTGCTGTTGCGCGTGCAGGACCTCGCCGGCCTCAACGCCCGCCTGGGTGGCCAGCGCAGCGATCAGTTGCTGCAGGCGGTGGCTGAGCAGCTGCGTCGTGCCTGTGCCCGCTACCCGCAAACCCATGACCTGATCGCCCGCAGCCGCGGGGGCGAATTCGCCGTGCTGGCGCCGGGCCTGGTGCATGACGAGGCGATCGAGCTGGCCCAGGCCCTGGAAGCCAGCCTGCAGAGCCTGCACGAGACCGGTGCCAGCGATGTTGCCCCGGTGGCCTGCATCGGCCTGGTCAGCTTTGATCCGGGTGATGAGCCACAGGCCTTGCTGACGCAGGCCGACGAGGCCCTTGCCCGGGCCGAGAGTCAAGCCACGCCGAGCTGGGTATGCCTGGAACAGGGGCCGGCAGCCCAGGCCCTCGGCAGCCAGCAAGCCTGGCACAGCCGCCTGGACCAGGCCCTGAGCAAAGGGCAGTTCGAGCTGTACTTCCAGCCGGTGGTGGACTGCCAGGCACCGCAACGGATACTGCATTTCAAGGTGACTTCACGGCTGCAGGACGGCCAGGGCGAGCCGTTGGCCGCCGGCAGTTTCCTGCCCTGGCTGGAGCGCTTCGGCTGGATGGCGCGGCTCGATGCGCTGATGCTGGAGCGGGTACTCAAGCATCTGCCGCGGCACCACGCTTCACTGGCGCTGAACCTGTCAGGCGCGACCCTGGCCGATGCCCAGGCCTTGCAGCGCGTCTACGCGCAGTTGGGCCAGCACCGCGCGCTGGGGCCGCGGCTGACCTTCGAAATCGGCGAAGAGCAGTTGCCCGAACAGGCCGTACTGGAGCAGTTCACCCGGCGCCTGCACAGCCTGGGTTTCCGCCTGGCCCTGCAACGTTTCGGCGGGCGCTTCAGCATGATCGGCAACCTGGCCAACCTGGGCCTGGCGTATCTCAAGGTCGACGGTGGTTACATTCGCAACATCGACCACGAGCAGCACAAGCGGCTGTTCATCGAGGCCATCCAACGGGCGGCGCACAGCATCGACCTGCCACTGATCGCCGAACGGGTGGAAACCCAGGGGGAGTTGAAAGTGCTGTGCGAGATGGGCGTGCAGGGCATTCAGGGGCAGCGGGTGGGGCCGCCGGCGCCCTGGCGTTGAGCCCAGCGCCGGGCATGGCGCTGGCCATCCTCAGATCAGCCCGCCGTGTTCATCCTCCTCGATCAGGTTGTTCAGGCCGCCCAGGGCCTTGCGCGCGCTGGAGCGGCTCAGCAGCTTGGCCTGGGCGCCTGGGGGCAGGTCGGTGATGCTGAACACGCCCTTGGCGGTCAGCACCTCGATCAGGTCCTCCAGTACCCGGATCATGTCCAGGTCGCTCTGCTTGAGCTGCTGCAGGCTGTTCTCGACGGCGTCCTCGGCGAGCCATGCCTGGACTTCCGCCTGGTCGGCCGAGAGCATTTCCGTGTAGCCGTGATAGGGGGCTGCTTCTACCCGCAGCAACTGGCCGTCGGCGTCGCGTTGCACGTAGAACATGGCGTCGTCCCTCGTCATCAAGATTCCTTTGGGTAGCCAGCAGCATAGGCAAAGTTCGCCGGGCGTGTCGGCCCTCAGCCACGGCACAGCCTCATATGCATATGCATTTAAGGTATTTAAATTATTTTTCTTATGACTTTATAGTCACTGCCACTGCGTACCTGCCGACCAATCGGCGCGCCGCACGACTCGAACCCACACGGGCAATCCCCGTGCGTTTCTGATCGTTGCGCGCCTTGGAAGTCGCGCACTTGCGTGGGAGTGAACAATGCCAGCCGCCTCGAACGCCTTGTCGACCATCGACAGCGCCTTGCCGCAAACCTTCGAAATCCGCCCGTTCACAGGTGCCGTCGGCGCCGAGATCGTCGGCCTCGATCTGACCCGACCGGTCAACGCTGCGGATTTCAACCGAATTCATCGCGCCCACCTGGACCACCACGTACTGGTGTTCCGCGACCAGCGCATCACCCCCGAGCAACAGATCGCCTTCAGCCGCCGCTTCGGCGAGCTGCAGATCCATGTGCTCAAACAGTTCCTGCTGGCCGGCCACCCCGAGATCCTGATCGTGTCCAACATCGTCGAGGACGGTGCCAACATCGGCCTGGGCGATGCCGGCAAGTTCTGGCATTCGGACCTGTCGTACAAAGAGCTGCCGAGCCTGGGTTCGATGCTGCATGCCCAGGAGCTGCCCAGCGAGGGCGGCGACACCCTGTTCGCCGACATGCACAAGGCCTGGGACGCCGTGCCCGATGCCCTGCGCAAGGTCATCAAGGGCCGTGACGCTGCCCACTCCTACACCGCGCGTTATGCCGAGACCAAGTTCGAAGGCAACTGGCGGCCGACCCTCAGCGCCGAGCAGTTGGCCCAGGTGCAGGAAGTCATCCACCCGGTGGTGCGTACCCACCCGGAGAACGGGCGCCAGGCGCTGTTCGTCAGCGAAGGCTTCACCACCCGCATCGTCGGCCTGCCCGATGACGAAAGCCGCGACGTGCTGCAGCAGCTGTATGCCCTGAGCGTGCTCGAACAGAACATCTACCGCCATCAGTGGCAGCCCCATGACCTGGTGTTCTGGGACAACCGCTCGCTGATCCACCTGGCCACCGGCTGCCCCGCGCACCTGCGGCGCAAGCTGTACCGCACCACCATCCAGGGCGATGCCCCGTACTGACGACTGAGGAACATCATCATGCGCACATCCATCAGCCGCCTGGCGGCAAGCATCGGCCTGGGCGCCAGCCTGGTCGTTGGCAGCCTCGCGGCGCCGACCGTGGCCCACGCCGAGGGCAAGATCCGCATCGCCGAGCAGTTCGGCATCGTCTACCTGCTGCTCAACGTGGTACGTGACCAGCAACTGATCGAAAAGCACGGCAAGGAGCAGGGCATCGACATCGCCGTCGATTGGGCCCAGCTTTCGGGCGGCGCGGCGATCAACGACGCCTTGCTGTCCGGCTCGGTGGATATCGCTGGCGCCGGCGTCGGCCCGCTGCTCACCGTGTGGGACCGAACCCGCGGCCGGCAGAACGTCAAGGCCGTGGCCTCGCTGGGCAACTTCCCGTACTACCTGGTCAGCAGCAACCCCAACGTGAAGACCATCGCCGACATCGGCGACAAGGACCGTATCGCCGTACCGGCGGTGGGTGTCTCGGTGCAATCGCGCTTCCTGCAATACGCTGCCGCCCAGCAGTGGGGCGACAAGGAATACAACCGCCTCGACAAGTACACCCTGGCCGTGCCGCACCCGGACGCCACCGCCGCGCTGCTGGCCGGCGGTACCGAGCTCAACGGGCACTTCTCCAACCCGCCGTTCCAGGACCAGGTGCTGGCCAACAAGAACGTGCACGTGGTGCTCAACAGCTATGACCTGCTCGGCCCCAACTCGCCGACCCTGCTGTTCGCCACCGAGAAATTCCGTAAGGACAACCCCAAGACCTACAAGGCCTTCGTCGATGCCCTGGCCGAAGCTGCCGACTACGCCCAGAAGGACAAGGCGGCCGCCGCCGACACCTATATCCGCGTGACCAAGGCCAAGATCGACCGTGACGCGCTGATCAAGCTGATCGACAACCCGCAGTACGAATTCACCGTCACCCCGAAGAACACCTACAAGCTGGCCGACTTCCTCTACCGCGTCGGCGCGATCAAGAACAAACCCGCGTCGTGGAAGGACTACTTCTTCCAGGATGAACGCCCGCTGCAGGGGAGCTGACCGACCATGACCGCCCCATTGCCAGGCCACACGGCCAGCAACCTGAGCCGTGTCGCCACCCCACCGCTGCTGGCGGTGGACAACCTGAGCCTCGAATACCGCACCGCCCAGCGCGTGGTGCGGGCCACCCACCAGGTCAGCTTCGAAGTCGACCGCGCCGACCGCTTCGTGCTGCTCGGCCCGTCCGGCTGTGGCAAGTCCACCTTGCTCAAGGCCGTGGCCGGGTTCATCGAGCCCCGTGAAGGGCAGATCCTGCTGCAAGGCCAGCCGGTACGCGGCCCTGGTCCGGACCGTATCGTGGTGTTCCAGGAGTTCGACCAGTTGCCGCCGTGGAAGACGGTGAAGCAGAACGTGATGTTCCCGCTGCTGGTGTCCGGCCAGCTCAAGCGCGCCGAGGCCGAGGAGCGCGCCTTGCACTACCTGGAAAAGGTCGGCCTGGCGGCGTTCGCCGATGCCTACCCGCATACCCTGTCCGGCGGCATGAAGGCCCGCGTGGCGATCGCCCGGGCGCTGGCGACCCAGCCGAAGATCCTGCTGATGGACGAGCCCTTTGCCGCGCTCGATGCCCTGACCCGCCGCAAGATGCAGGAAGAGTTGCTGCTGCTGTGGGAGGAAGTGCGCTTCACCTTGCTGTTCGTCACCCACTCCATCGAAGAAGCGCTGGTGGTGGGCAACCGCATCCTGCTGCTGTCGCCGCACCCGGGCCGGGTGCGGGCTGAAGTGCACAGCCACCAGTACGACCTCGGCAGCCTGGGCGGCAGCGACTTCCAGGCCAGTGCCCGGCGCATCCACCGCTTGCTGTTCGACCAGGACGAGGCGCCGGTTCAGGCCAGTGACCTTGGCTTCAACGACATTCGCATCGCCTACTGACAGGAGCCTTGGCATGACTTCGACAGCTGTTCGCCAGGAATACGAAGTGCAGTTGCAGCCCCTGCCCGGGGTGCCGCTGGAACGTGATCTGCCGCTGGCCCAGCGCCTGTGGCAGCAAGGCTGGCTGCGCAAGGCGATGATCCTGGTGCTGCTGGCAGGGTTGTGGGAGCTGGTGGCGCGCTTCACCGACAACGACCTGCTGCTGCCGAGCTTTGTGCAGACGGCTATGGCGTTAGGGGAGGGGCTGCTCAGCGGCGAAATATTCGCCAAGGTCGGCGTGTCGCTGGTGGTGCTGCTCAAGGGTTACGTGCTGGGGATTGTCCTGGCCTTCGGCCTGACCAGCCTGGCGGTGTCGACCCAACTGGGGCGCGACTTGCTGGGCACCCTGACCTCGATGTTCAACCCGCTGCCGGCCATCGCCCTGCTGCCGCTGGCGCTGCTGTGGTTCGGGCTGGGCGACAACAGCCTGATCTTCGTGCTGGTGCATTCGGTGCTGTGGGCGCTGGCACTGAACACTTACGCGGGCTTTCTCGGCGTGTCCGAAACCCTGCGCATGGCCGGGCGCAACTACGGCCTGCGCGGCTTGCGCCTGGTGCTGCATATCCTGGTGCCGGCGGCGCTGCCGTCGATTTTGTCGGGGCTGAAGATCGGCTGGGCCTTTGCCTGGCGCACCTTGATCGCCGCCGAACTGGTATTCGGTGCCAGCAGTGGCAAGGGTGGGTTGGGCTGGTACATCTTCCAGAACCGCAACGAGTTGTACACCGACAAGGTGTTTGCCGGGTTGGCCGTGGTAATCCTGATCGGGTTGCTGGTGGAAGGGCTGGTGTTCAATACCCTGGAGCGGCTGACCGTGCGGCGGTGGGGTATGCAGCGGTAGTCCTTCTGTGCCGGCCTTTCGCGGGGCAAGCCCGCTCCCACAGGTATCGCATAGGCCTTGTGGGAGCGGGCTTGCCCCGCGATAGGGCCGCTACAGGCCACTACACCTGGTACTGCGCCGCCGCATTGGCCAGGGTCCGACCAATTTCCTCACGCAACGCCAGCGGCGCTTCCACTACCAACCCTTCCCCCTGACTCAGCAGCCACCAGCGCAACGGCCAGCCATCGATCACCGTTGCCCTTAGCCGGTGCCCCTGCTCCAGCGCCGTCAGCTGCATATCCCCGGTCAGCGGCGACTCACGCAACTGGCGCGCCAGCAGGTCGCTGACCCACGCCTGCAGCTCCACACCCTCATCCTGGGCCGGTTGCAGCGCATCGCCGCGCAAATACCCCTGCAGATCGAAATTGCCGCGCAGCTCGCTGCCGGCATTGGCCGACCAGTGCCAGCCGAACGGGATGCTCTTGTCGTTGCGTTCCAGCGGGAAGATCAGCGACAGCTCGTTGAGGTCGCGCTCGACGGTGCGCTTGCTGACGTTGAAGCCCACGTCACGCAGGCGCCACACCAGTTCTGCACTGGTGGTCCCGGGGGAGCGGCTGGGCAACTGGCGCAGAAGGGCCCATTGGCGGCTAAGGGTGGCGCGGGTGGTGGCGAACGGCAAAGGAAACGTCCTTGTCTAGGCTTGCCGCCATAGAATGGCGGCACGGGCAGGTCATGGCAATTGGCCACAGCCTGCTCAGATCAAGGAACAGACAATTGGTTGCCTGGCCCTGGATCGTTCGCGACAGGTTTTGTCGTGACGTCGCGCAGAATCACGCCCCATCCCAGCAATGCCTGGAGCTGTGTGCCGTTCAATGAGGATGAACATGTCTGCTGCCAGCAATATCCATTCGCTGCTCGCGCGGCTGCTGCCCGAGCGCATCGCGCCGGTACCGGTATTGCCGGGCCAGCGCCAGCGGTTGTTCGTCGGGGTCGGCATGCCGAGCCAGGCGGTGCAGGGCGGTGAACGCTTCGGCCTGATCGACCGGCTGGATGAAGCCACCGACCTGCAGGCGGTGTACGCCGACCTGTGCAGCCAGGCGTTGCTCGGCAACGTGGCGGCGCTCAACGACCTGGGCTGGATCTGGCTCAACGGCAAGTATTGGCGCGGCGATACCGCGCTGGCCGGGCATCTGCTGCGCATGGCGGCCTTGCAGGGCAATGCCGTTGCCTGGTTCAACCTTGGGCAGCAGCATTATTTCGGCAAGGGCGTGGAGGTGTCGTATGCCAACGCCGCCGAGTATTACCGCCATGCCTTCGAGCGCGGCATGCTGCATGCCGCGGCGGCGCTGGGCGACCTGTACGAGGAAGAGGTGTGCGACGGTGTCCCGCCATGGCGGGTGGACCCGCTCGAGGCTTACCAGTGGTTCCTGCGCGGGGCACAACGCGGCGAAACGCGCTGCCGTTTCGAGGTGGGTTATCGCCTGCTGCATGGGCTCTACGTGGCAGCGGACACCCGGGCTGCGCTGTACTGGCTGGAGCTGGCAGCGGCCACCGGGGTGATGCAGGCCGCCGAGGAACTGGCGGTGCATTTCAGCAGCCGCGACACGGCGCGTTACCTGGGCTGGCGTGACCAGGCGATCCAGCTGGGCAGCACCCTGGCGCTGACCATGAAACTGGAGGACCAGGTTCAGCGTTGAGGCACGGGGGTAGCCCATCGCTGGCAAGCCAGCTCCCACAGGAATCGCATCAAACTTGAGACATGCGCTGTACCTGTGGGAGCCGGCTTGCCGGCGAAATGGCCGCAGGGCGGCCCAAAATCGCAACCCAGGCTTGCGTCACCTCAGAACGCAAAGCACGAACAACCCAATGCCCCCCAGAACCCCTGGAAGTCGCTGACCGGCACCTTGGAGTGGCGCGCCTGTTCATGGCTGTGTGCATGCACACCGCATGGCCCTGAACACTGGTGCACGGCGGCCGCCAGCGATGGCGTACCCACGCGCCAGTGCCCCGGCACCTTGGCCACGGGCGACCACTCGGGCAGCACCGGTACCTGTGGCGGGCCCAGCTTGTCGAACTCGGCAGCGCCGTACACCACCTTGCCATCGACCACCGTCAGCACCGACTCGATGCCCTTGATGGCCTCTTCATCGACGCTGAAGAAATCCAGCGACAACGCCGCCAGGTCCGCCAGCTGGCCCACCTTGATCTGGCCTTTCTTGCCCTGCTCGCTGGAGAACCAGGCGCTGCCCTGGGTGAACAGCTGCAGCGCGGTGTCGCGGCTCAGGCCTTCGGGGTACAGCGCCATGCCGCCCACGGTCTTGGCGCTGACCAGCCAGTACAGCGAGGTCCACGGGTTGTAGCTGGACACGCGGGTGGCGTCGGTACCGGCACCCACCGGCACGCCCATGTCGAGCATGCGCTGGATCGGTGGGGTCTGCTCGGCCGCCTTGGCGCCGTAGCGGTCGACGAAATACTCGCCCTGGAAGGCCATGCGGTCCTGGATGGCGATGCCGCCGCCCAGCGCCCGCACACGCTCGATGTTCTCTGGGGTGATGGTCTCGGCATGGTCGAAGAACCACGGCAGGCCATTGAACGGGATGTCGCGGTTGACCTTCTCGAACACGTCGAGCATGCGTGTGATCGATTCGTTGTAGGTGGCGTGCAGGCGGAACGGCCAGCGTTGTTCCACCAGGTGGCGCACCACCGGTTCCAGCTCCTGCTCCATGGTCTGCGGCAGGTCCGGGCGCGGTTCGAGGAAGTCCTCGAAGTCGGCGGCGGAGAACACCAGCATCTCGCCGGCGCCGTTGTGGCGCAGGAAGTCGGTGCCGCTGTGCAGCTTGACGCTGGCGGTCCACTTCTTGAAATCGTCCAGCTCTTCCTTGGGCTTCTGGGTGAACAGGTTGTAGGCGATGCGCACGGTGAGCTGGTTGTTGTCGGCCAGTTCCTGGATGACCGAGTAGTCGTCCGGGAAGTTCTGGTAGCCGCCGCCGGCATCGATGGCGCTGGTCAGGCCCAGGCGGTTTAGCTCACGCATGAACTGGCGGGTCGAGTTGACCTGGTACTCCAGCGGCAGCTTCGGCCCCTTGGCCAGGGTGGCGTAGAGGATCATCGCGTTGGGACGGGCGATGAGCATGCCGGTCGGGTTGCCGAACTTGTCGCGCTGGATCTCGCCACCCGGCGGGTTGGGCGTGTCCTTGCTGTAGCCCACCGCCTTGAGCGCGGCGCGGTTGAGCAGCGCACGGTCGTACAGGTGCAGCAGGAACACCGGGGTGTCGGGGGCGGCCTGGTTGATCTCTTCCAGGGTGGGCATGCGCTTTTCGGCGAACTGGAATTCGTTCCAGCCGCCGACCACCCGTACCCACTGCGGGGTCGGCGTGCGGGCGGCCTGGTCCTTGAGCATGCGCAGGGCGTCGGCCACCGAGGGCACACCTTCCCAGCGCAGTTCAAGGTTGTAGTTGAGGCCGCCGCGGATCAGGTGCAGGTGCGAGTCATTGAGCCCTGGGATCACCGTGCGCTGTTTGAGGTCGATGATCTGCGTGGTGGCGCCTTTGTGGGCCATGGCCTGGGCATCGTTGCCCACCGCGATGAACTTGCCGTCCTTGATGGCGACGGCGCTGGCAGTGGGGTTTTCACGGTCGACGGTGTGCAGTTTGCCGTTGAACAGGATGAGATCGGCGGTCATGGAGCCTCCTTGGGTGGATGCAGTGGCGTAGCCGCTGAAGGGCAGGGCCGACCACAGTGCGCCGGCGGCGCCGAGCACGCTGCTGGTGGCGAGGAACTGGCGGCGGCTCTTGTCGTTCGGGTCCTGGGACATGGTGTTCTCCATCGGGCGGCGGCAGGCGGGTGAAGGTTAGCAACCAGGGGGATTTGTGTTGCCTGGCCTGGCCTATCGCGGGGCAAGTCGCATCGGCGCACCGCCGCTCCCACGCAGTGAGCAAGTGCTTTGTGGGAGCGGGCTTGCCCCGCGATGCTGTCAGCGATTGAGGAAGGCCAGCAGGTCTTCATTGAGCTGCTGTGCATGGGTCACGGCAAAGCCATGCGGCGCTCCTTCGTACACCTTCAGCTCGGCACCGCGGATCAGCTCTGCAGCTTTCCTGCCAGTGCTCTCGAACGGCACGATCTGGTCGTCGTCACCGTGGATGACCAGGGTCGGCACATCGATCTTGGCCATGTCCGGACGGAAATCGGTTTCGGAGAAAGCGGTCACGCAGTCCAAGGTGCCTTTGATCGACGCCAGCAATGCAATGTTCAGGGTTTGGGTCTGCACGCCCTGGGACACCTGCTGGCCATGGTTGATGCCATAGAAGGGCGCGGCGAAGTCGGCGATGAACTGCGCCCGGTCTGCCCGCAGGCCGGCCTTGATGCCGTCGAATACCGCACGGTCGACGCCGTCCGGGTTGTCGTCGCGCTTGCCGAACACCGGCGTTACCGCACCCAGCAACACCAGGCCGGCAACGCGCTCGCTGCCGTGCCTGGCGATGTAGCGGCTGACGTCGCCACCGCCCATGGAGAAGCCCACCAGGGTCACCTCGCGCAGGTCGAGGTGTTCGATCAGCTGGGCGATGTCATCGGCGAAGGTGTCGTAGTCGTACCCGCTCCAAGGCTGGCTGGAACGCCCGAAACCACGGCGGTCGAACGCGATGGTGCGGTAGCCGCGGCTGGCCAGGTACTCCATCTGCGAATCCCACATGTCGGCGTCCAGCGGCCAGCCGTGGCTGAACAGGACGGGTTTGCCACTGCCCCAGTCCTTGTAGTGGATCGAGGTGCCATCGCGGGTAACGAGTGTGCTCATGTCGGTATCTCCTGAAATTCGAGTGAGGCAGTGAGAAAGCTTTCAGCCACGCAGCCAGGCGGCGCAGCGGCGGGTCACCCAGGGCATGATGTAGAACACCACGGGCAGGATGACGAACAGGTTGGTGATCAGGTTGCCGCTGATCGGGCCCCCCAGCAGCGGGTAGCGGGCGAACAGCGGCGCCAGCAGTTGCGGGATCAGCAGGGTCATGGGGCAGATCACCAGGTAGGTCAGCACGGCCTGCTTCCAGCGCGGCGGTGGTGCGGCGCGGGTGCTGGGCGGGGTGAACCAGAACTCCGGGTCGTCATGCACCTGGGTCTGGTCGCCCTCTTCAAGCAGTGGCAGCACTTCGCTGACCAGCGCCTGGCGCTCGGCCGAATTGACCCAGGCCTGCAGCAGGCCGGCGTCGGCGAACCGCACGATGGTGGTGAACTGCCGACCACCGTCGTCCGGGCGGATCACGTTGACGTCCAGGTGGCCGGGCTGCTGGCGCGCGGTGCTCACCGCATGCTTGAGCCAAGCCTCGTAGGGCGCCAGCGCCTGGGCGCGGACCTTGTGCTGAATCACCAGCGTGACGACGTTGCGGTTGTGTGGTGTGTTCATCGGCGGTCCCTGGCGTGAGCTGCGTTGACGGGGTGTGCTGCGCCGCCTGGCGCCACGACGGCGCCAGGCGGCTGGCGGGTTACTTGCCGGCGGTCAGGGTGTTGTAGCTGGTCATCAGGTTGCGGTAGTCGGGGATGTGGTTGCTGAACAGCGCGGCCAGGCCTTCGACGTCGTTGCGCCAGTCGCGGTGCAGCTCACAGGCCACGCCGAACCAGGTCATCAGTTGCGCGCCGGCCTGGCTCATGCGGTCGTGAGCGGCGTCGCGGGTCATTTCGTTGAAGGTGCCGGAGGCGTCGGTCACCACGAACACTTCGAACTCTTCTTCCAGGGCCGCCAGCGCCGGGAATGCCACGCATACCTCGGTCACCACGCCGGCGATGATCAGTTGCTTCTTGCCGGTGGCTTTGACTGCCTTGACGAAGTCTTCGTTGTCCCAGGCGTTGATCTGGCCAGGGCGGGCGATGTACGGGGCGTCGGGGAACAGGGCCTTGAGTTCCGGTACCAGCGGGCCGTTGGGGCCTTGCTCGAAGCTGGTGGTGAGGATAGTCGGCAGGTTGAAGTACTTGGCCAGGTCTGCCAGGGCCAGCACGTTGTTCTTGAAGCGGTCCGGCTCGATGTCGCGCACCAGCGACAGCAGGCCAGCCTGGTGATCCACCAGCAGTACGGCGGCGTCGTCTTTGTTCAGGCGGTTGTATTTGAAGTTAGCCATGGTCGTGCTCCTTAGGGTGTGTCGTTCACTGGGTGGGGTGTTTCGCGTTGATGTGCAAAGATTAGATTCATCACCTTTGGCGCGGTAGAATGCAAAAATTGCCTCTAGCGTTCTATTTGGTGAACGATCAATGGAAGACCTCAACTCCCTGTACTACTTCACCCAGGTGGTGGAGCACGGCGGCTTCGCCCCGGCCGGGCGGGCGCTGGACATGCCCAAGTCCAAGCTCAGCCGGCGCATCGCCGACCTGGAGGAGCGCCTGGGCGTGCGCCTGCTGCACCGCACCAGCAGGCACTGTTCGCTGACCGAGATCGGCCAGGCCTACTACAACCGTTGCCTGGCCATGCGCGTGGAGGCCGAGGGCGCCGCCGAAATCATCGAGCGCAACCGCAGCGAGCCGCGCGGGCTGGTGCGCATCAGCTGCCCGACCACCCTGCTCAATTCCTGGGTGGGGCCGATGCTCACCCGCTACATGCTCAAGTACCCGCAGGTAGAACTGTTCATCGAGAGCACCAACCGCCGCGTCGACTTGCTGCACGAAGGCTTCGACCTGGCGCTGCGGGTGCGCTTCCCGCCGCTGGAGAACACCGACATGGTGATGAAGGTGCTGAGCAACAGCACCCAGTGCCTGGTCGGGCACCCCGCGTTCCTCGAGCAACTGCCGGCGGGCTTCGACCCGCAGCTACTCGGTACGCTGCCCAGCCTGCACTGGGGCGGCGCCCAGCGCGAATACCAGTGGGAGCTGTTCCAGGGCGAGGACCAGCAGCACAGCCTGGTCATCCCGCACAGGCCGCGCATGGTCAGCGACGACTTGTTTGCCCTGCGCCATTTCGTGGTGGCCGGAGTGGGCATCGCCCACCTGCCACGGGTGTCGGTGCGTGAGGACCTGGCGGCGGGCAGGCTGGTGGAGTTGCTGCCGCAATGGCACCCGCGCTGCGGCATCGTCCATGCGATCTTCCCGTCACGGCGCGGCTTGCTGCCGTCGGTGCGCGCGTTGATCGACCACCTGGCCGAGGAATTCGCCACCAGCGACATGGCCTGACGGCGCGGGTTTGCCGCGAGGATGAACAACTTTTCATCTTCGCCTGCCGTCAGGCCCGGTTGACGGCAGGGGGAGGGCAGGGCGTATATTGATAGTTAGCAAACTATGAATATCCTCGGTTCCTCCTATGTCACTTGACGCACTGCACATGAAAATCAGCAGCGGCATGGTCGTGGCCGCCCGGCATTGGCGTCGCCTGTGCCAGGGCGCCCTGACCGGCTATGGCATCTCCGAAGCCTGCGCCGTGCCGTTGCTGATGATCGTGCGCCTGGGCGACGGCGTGCACCAGGTGGCGGTGGCCCAGGCCGCCGGCCTTGAGAGCCCGTCGCTGGTGCGCCTGCTCGACCAGCTGTGCAAGGCGGGCCTGGTGCAGCGCAGCGAGGACCCGCTGGACCGCCGCGCCAAGGCCTTGAGCCTGACCGCCACAGGCCGCGCCCTGGCCGAGTCCATCGAAGGCGAACTGGTGCGCCTGCGCCGCGAGTTGCTGCAGGGCATCGACCAGGCCGACCTGGAAGCCACCCTGCGGGTGATCCGGGTGTTCGAAGACGCGGGCCTGACCCCATGAACGGTTTCTTCAGCTCGGTGCCCCCGGCCCGCGACTGGTTCTACGGCGTGCGCACCTTCGCCGCGTCCATGATCGCCCTGTACATCGCCCTGCTGATGCAGTTGCCGCGCCCGTACTGGGCGATGGCCACGGTGTACATCGTCTCCAGCCCGTTCCTCGGCCCCACCACCTCCAAGGCGCTGTACCGTGCACTCGGCACACTGCTGGGCGCGGGTGCGGCGATCTTCTTCGTGCCGCTGCTGGTGCAGTCGCCGTTACTGCTGAGCATTGCCGTCGCGCTGTGGACCGGCACCCTGCTGTTCCTCTCGCTGAACCTGCGCACCGCCAACAACTACGTGCTGATGCTGGCCGGCTACACCATGCCGATGATTGCCCTGGCCGTAGTCGACAACCCCCTGGCGGTGTTCGACGTGGCCTCGTCCCGGGCCCAGGAAATCTGCCTGGGCATCGTCTGCGCGGCGGTGGTCGGCGCGGTGTTCTGGCCGCGCCGGCTGGCGCCGGTGGTGGTGGGCGCGACCGGCAGCTGGTTCAGCGAGGCGATCCGATACAGCGATACCTACCTGGCCCGCGAAGCCAGTGCCGACAAGGTCGGCGGCATGCGCGGGGCGATGGTCGCCACCTTCAACTCGCTGGAGCTGATGATCGGCCAGCTCGGCCACGAAGGCGCCGGCCCGCACACCTTGAAGAACGCCCGCGAACTGCGCGGGCGGATGATCCACCTGCTGCCGGTGATCGACGCCCTCGACGACGCCCTGATCGCCCTCGAAGGCCGTGCCCCGGCGCAGTTCGCCCAGCTGCAGCCGGTGCTGGCGGCCGCCCGCGAATGGCTCAAGGGCACCGCCGACAGCGCCGCGGTGGCACGCTGGACCGCCCTGCACGAGCAGATCGACCGCCTGCAACCCGGCGCCGCCGCCCTCGACCAGCGCGCCGAGCTGCTGTTGTCCAACGCCCTCTACCGCCTGACCGAATGGGCCGACCTGTGGCAGGACTGCTGCACCCTGCAGCACGCCCTGCGCACTGACGACGCCAAGCCGTGGCGCGCGGTGTATCGGCACTGGCGGCTAGGCCGGCTGACGCCGTTCTTCGACCGTGGGCTGATGCTTTATTCGGTGTTCTCCACCGTCACCGCCATCGTCGTCGCCTGCGGCCTGTGGATCGGCCTGGGCTGGAACGACGGCGCCAGCGCGGTGATCCTCGCCGCCGTGTCGTGCAGCTTCTTCGCCGCCATGGACGACCCCGCGCCGCAGATCTACCGGTTCTTCTTCTGGACCTTGATGTCGGTGATCTTCTCCAGCCTGTACCTGTTCCTGGTACTGCCCAACCTGCATGACTTCGCCATGCTGGTGCTGGCCTTTGCCGTGCCGTTCATCTGCGTCGGCACCCTCACCGTGCAGCCGCGTTTCTACCTGGGCACCTTGCTGACCATCGTCAACACTTCGACCTTCATCAGCATCCAGGGCGCCTACGATGCTGACTTCTTCACCTTCCTCAACGCCAACCTGGCGGGGCCGGTGGGTCTGCTGTTCGCCTTCCTCTGGACCATCGTGGTGCGCCCGTTCGGCGTGGAGCTGGCGGCCAAGCGCATGACCCGCTTCGCCTGGCGCGACATCGTCGAGATGACCGCGCCGGCTACTCTCGCCGAGCACCGCCAGGTCGGCGTGCAGATGCTCGACCGCCTGATGCAGCACCTGCCGCGTCTGTCGCAAACCGGCCAGGACAGCGGCGTGGCGCTGCGCGACCTGCGCGTGGGGCTGAACCTGCTCGACCTTTTGGCCTACCTGCCGCGCGCTGGCAGCCAGGCCCGCGAGCGCCTGCAGACGGTGATCGAAGACGTCGGCGGCCACTACGCCGCCTGCCTGCGCGCCGGCGAACGCCTGCATGCCCCGGCGGCGCTGCTGCGCAACATGGAGCGGGCGCGCCTGGCGCTGAACCTGGACGAACTGTACGAGCGCGGCGATGCCCGCACCCACCTGCTGCACGCCCTGAGCGGCCTGCGCCTGGCGCTGTTGCCGGGGGTGGAGGTGATGCTCGAACCCACTGAACAAACGCAACTGCCCCCCGGGCTCGATGGAGCGCCCCTGTGATCGGTGAACTGGATATCAGCGGGGTGTTCCTGCCCACGCTGCTGGTGATGATGTTTGCGACCTACCTGTTGTTCCTGGGGGTGCACGCGGTGCTGGTGCGCGTGCATTTCTACCGCCTGGTCTGGCACCGAGCGCTGTTCAACGTTGCCCTGTATGCCGTGCTGCTGGGCGCGGTCGACCACTTTTGCCGAAGCCTGATGCTGCCATGAAAAAACCTTTGCTGACCCTGGGCCGCGTGGTCCTGACCTTGCTGGTAGTGACCTTCGCCGCCGTGCTCGTGTGGCAGATGGTGGTGTACTACATGTTCGCCCCCTGGACCCGCGACGGGCACATCCGTGCCGACGTGATCCAGATCGCTCCGGATGTGTCCGGGCTGATCCAAAAGGTCGAGGTGCGCGACAACCAGACCATCAAGCGCGGCGACGTGCTGTTCACCATCGACCAGGACCGCTTCAGCCTGGCCCTGCGCCAGGCCAAGGCGACCCTGGCCGAGCGCCAGGAAACCCTGGCCCAGGCATCCCGCGAGGCGCAGCGCAACCGCAAGCTGGGCAACCTGGTGGCGGCCGAGCAGCTGGAAGAGAGCCAGTCGCGTGAGGCCCGCGCCCGCTCGGCGGTCAATCAGGCCCAGGTGCAGGTGGACCTGGCCCAGCTCAACCTCGACCGTTCGGTGGTGCGCAGCCCGGTGGACGGTTACCTCAACGACCGCGCCCCGCGCGCCCACGAGTTCGTCAGCGCCGGCCGCCCGGTGCTGTCGGTGGTCGACAGCGCCTCGTACCACGTCGATGGCTATTTCGAAGAGACCAAGCTCGGTGGCATCCATATCGGCGATGCCGTGGACATCCGCGTGATGGGCGATAACACCCGCCTGCGCGGCCGTGTCGAAAGCCTGTCCGCCGGCATCGAAGACCGTGACCGCAGCAGCGGCGCCAACCTGCTGCCCAACGTCAACCCAGCGTTCAGCTGGGTGCGGCTGGCCCAGCGGATCCCGGTGCGCATCACCTTCGACGAGGTGCCGGCGGACTTTCGCATGATCGCCGGGCGCACCGCCACGGTGTCGATCATCGAGGGCCAGCGCCCATGAAACAGCTGATCCTGGTGGGGCTTAGCCTGTCCCTCGGCGCTTGCATGATGGTCGGCCCCAACTACGAAGAGCCCAAGGACGCCGCCGTGCAGCGCAGCGACCTGAACGGCCCGTTGCGCCAGGATGCCGACAGCGTGGTGTCGGCACCGGTGCCCGAGGACTGGTGGCAGCTGTACCAGGATCAACGCCTCAACGAACTGGTGCGCCAGGCCTTGAGCGCCAACACCGAACTGCGCGTGGCCGCCGCCAACATCGCCAAGGCCCGTGCCCAGGTGGAAGTGGCCGAGTCCCAGGGCGGTTTCAATGGCGGCATCAAGGCCGGTGCCCAGCGCTTGCAGGAGTCCGGCGAGGCCTTCCTGCTGCCGGAGAAAGTGCCGGTGGCCAACATTGGCGAGGCGCTGGTGAGCGTCAGCTACCAGTTCGACTTGTGGGGCACTTTCAAGCGCGGCACCGAGGCCGCCAAGGCCAACGCCGATGCGGTGCAGGCCGCTGCCGATACTGCGCGCATCACCTTGGTGGCCGATGTGGTCAAGGCCTACACCCAGGTGTGTTCGGCCAACGAGGAGTACCACATTGCGCGAGAGTCGCTGGACCTGCAGCAGCAGGGCGTGCAACTGACACAGCGCTTGCGCGACGCTGGCCGCGGCGACGAGACCCAGGTCACCCGCTCGCAAACCCAGTTCAAGTCGCTGCGCGCTGAACTGCCGCGCTTCAAGGCCGAGCGTGAAACTGGCCTGTACACCTTGGCTGCGCTGCTGGCCAAACCGGTCGAGCAGTTGCCGGCGGGCACCGCCGATTGCGCCGAGCTGCCGCATCTTGCGCAGCTGATCCCGGTGGGTGATGGCGCCGCCTTGCTCAAACGCCGACCCGATGTGCGCCAGGCCGAGCGCATGTTGGCGGCTGCGACCGCGAATATCGGCGTGGCCACTGGCGCGCTTTATCCGGATATCAGCATTGGCGCACAGGTGGGGACCATCGGCATTCTCGAAAACCTCGGTGAGCCTTCCACCAACCGTTGGGGCTTTGGGCCGCAGATCAGCTGGAACATCCCCACCAATGGCACCCGTGCGCGTATTCGCATGGCGGAAGCTTCGACTCAGGCGGCATTGGCGCAGTTCGATGGCGTGGTGCTGAACGCCATTCGAGAGACCCAGACGCGGTTGGCGCAGTACAGCGCCTTGCTCGACCGGCGTGATGCGCTGGCCGAGGCTGAGCGTTCGGCGAAGGAGTCGGCGGATCAGACGCATCTGCGTTATCAGGTGGGGCGTGAGTCGTTCCTGGCTGACTTGCAGGCGACGCGGACCTATACCGATGTGCGGGCGCAGCTGGCGGCGGCGAACAGCCAGGTGGCGATGGGGCAGATTGGGGTGTTTCTGGCGTTGGGTGGGGGGTGGAAGGGTAGTGCCAAGCCTCTGGATAAAACCTCAACCAACTGATGTAGGTAGGCAGGATAGATGCCTGGCTTATGGTTGTATCAGGGCATGCAGGTGCGCGCCACAACCCTGGCGGCGTCTGTGAAATCGAGCGCCGCCCGCACGGCCTCGAGCTTTAATCTGTTCAGGTACGACGTATTTCTACCACCGTATGAGCCACTGCAGTGTTAGCAATTATTCCGTCATCAGCATCCCTGCGCGGGGGATTGCCCTCGGGTGCCAGAGTCTGGGCCGAACTTGTGTAGCGAGGATTCACGTTTTCTTGAAGCGCGATGGCCTTACGTTGAAGTTTGTTAGCTCGGGATCGTAGGTGCAAAAATTCCCTCTGAAGCTCTTGAACTTCTACTGGCAGTCTTGCGGCGCTGGTATTCAGCTGATGTCCCACTGGGGGGGGCGCCGAGGCTAGAGCCGTGTCCTCAACTGTTTGAGTCGCCCTTAGGTGCTCCAAAAGTTCCGCTCTAGTATCTCGTGCATCACTACGGTTGCTTGCCGCTAATTGCATTAACCGCTCCCTCTTTCTTGCGCGCGCTTGATCCCGCCGTTCAGCTCTGCGGGCAATCTTAGGCCGTTGCACTTGGTTCAGCGCCTTTAGAGGTCTTCGTCCTGCCCTGCCGTTGGGGTCAATCAAGTTCACCGGGTCCCCGACGCAATAGGCATAGCCGTTGATCCCTCCCTTATCAAAAGGGCTGGATGTGTCGAATGAGTAGAAGCGCATGAGCGTTGGGCTGAATAAGCGATGACCGTTTCCCAGTGCATAACATGCGCTCACTGACTCATACCGTTCGGCGTTGAACATCAATGTTTGTGCCATGGTCAGGTCCGCCGGAGTAGCGCCATAAGCGGAGTAACTCAATGGCTGGGCTGGGCCGCTGCTTGCGCAGGTTTGCACAACGGAGCCTGGCTCGTTCGTGGCCAACAGTAATGTGTCGGTTCCCAGAGGCGTAGCCTTGCGTTCGGCATGCGCGATACCCGCTATGTGCAGCAGCGATGATGTGGTGTCACCGTTCATCAACGAGTGAAGCTTTTTGCCTTGGTAAAAGAGTCGAGTGGCCATGGCGTGGTTGTTCCCGAAGAGGGCGGTATTGGCCTGACTGTGGATAAGTTTCTGTGGGGCGACAACTGGCAAAATTGTCAGGTGCTCATCAATGCTGAAGTGCTGCGCAGGTCTTCGAGGGCAAGTCCCTGCGGCAATCTTCAAGTAACTGATGTAGGTAGGCTGCGTGGGATTGGCGGTGCGACTTGCCCCGCGATCACTGGCGTAGCCAGTGCCATGTTGCGTGGTTTTCAGGCCTGGCCAATCGCGGGGCAAGCCCGCTCCCACGAGGGGATAGATGCCTGGCTTATGGTTGTATCAGGGCATGCAGGTGCCTGCCACAGCCCTTGCAGCGCTTATCAGACCGAGCGCCGCCCGCGTGGCGCTCGATCTGATAGGCGCTGCAAGGCTTTCGGCGAACACCTGGTGGCCTTGATGCGGTCCAGCGCGAGGAATGGCCAGAAAGCCGTGCGACATTTCCGAAAATGAAACCAAATCCTACGGTTCCGCATGGCTTGGGACGTATCCTACGCGGCTTGCGGAAGTTTCGATGTTGTCGGTGGAATCCCTCAGGAATAACGTCCCAGGGTCGCTTTCGGGCGATCGGGAATTGAGACCCCCGGGAACAATAAGCGCCGCTTTATGGCAGCTGTACGCGGGCAGGCTTCGGCCTGTTCGGGTTTTCCTATTGTCCCGGGTCTCACCCCGCGTACGGCTGCCACCCAATTCAGTGAGACGAGGCGGAGGGCAGTTCCTGAACTCTCAATAGGAATGTCCGCAATGAAAAAACGCGTCCCCGACCCACCGCGCTTCATCCCCTGTTTCACCCTCCAAACCGACTTGCCCACCCCCGACGCCCTGGCCCACGCCAGCCAGCTACTGCGCGGCGTGAGCGAAACCCTGGACGAACACTGCCGGCTGCACGCCGGCGACCTTGGCCTGCACATGCTGAGCAACGCCGCCTACGCCGCCGATATGGCGCGTGCCCTGATCGAACACACGATGGCCCGTTGCGACGGCGCCCAGGAGCCACGCCCATGAGCGACGACCTGAAAACCTGCACCACCTAGGGCCGCGAAACCTGCCTGGTGTGGGTGCCTGGTTGTTGATTGCATCAGGGCATGCAGGTGCTTGCCACAGCTCTTGTGGCGCCTATGAGACCGAGCGCCGCCCGCGCGGCGCATCGCTGGCAAGCCAGCTCCCACAGTTTGTTTCGGGCCAATGAATCCTGTGAAAGTACCGGCGCCTGCCTTGGTGCATGTCTTGAGTCATGTGGAGCGGCGGGAACGCCCACGCTGAAACCGCGTCGTACCAACAAGGCGGACAGTGATGAAACCACAGGAGTGACTGGCCCGAAACAGATGTGGGAGCTGGCTTGCCAGCGATGCGCCGCGCGGGCGGCGCTCGATCTCAT